>NZ_JANSHO010000043.1:0-7832 GCF_047502635.1 Synechococcus sp. RC10B2 | reverse complement strand
CTTGCCCAATGGCCTCTGTGTTCTGGGCGGTGGCTGCAAAAAGACGCTCGATGGCTTCTGTATTCCGGGCAGTGGCCTGGGCATTGGCCAGCGTCTGCTGGGCCAAGACCTCCAAGATAGCCTCCACCCGCTCCAACCGCTCCGACATGGGGTTTCTCGGCAGCTTAGGATCCCATTCTATTAGCACCCCCGCCAGCTTGGTACTGCCGCGGCAAACCATTGTACGTAGCAGCGAGCCCAGGACTGGAAAAAAAGGGAGAGACCCAGGCCTCTCCCTTAGCTGAGCTAACACAAAGATAAGATCACCTACTAATTTGTGACTGGTGTAGTGGAAGAACCAAAGGTATTGCCACTACCAGTAGCGTATTGGTTAATCAAGGTAATGGGAGCACCATTAGACTTGATACCTATTGCATCACTGATGGTGAGCTGGAACTGGTTGTTAGCAATTTGCTGCGGAGTTGCACCAAGACCAGGAGGACCAGCAATTTCAACAACGGGCTCGCCGCTTACGTTGTAACCCTTGAAAATGTTCCCTGTCAAGATTATCGAGCCACTGGTGGCGGTACTGTTCACGGCGCGACTGGAAGTAGCAGTAGTGTTATTCAAGTCAATGGTGCTGTTCTGGACGACCAGGGCACCACCCCCATGATTGACAACAGTCACTGCGTCAGTAGAATTGGCTGTTATCCGCTTAAGGTCGCTGCCTATGATGGTAACGCCGTTAGTACCGGCATCTACAACCTTTAGACTGGCTGCAGTGGTATCGAAGTTAACTTTACTGTTAATAATCTGAGCACCCGCAGCGGTAGCCTCAATGCATTTGCCACCAGTGTCAATTTTACAACTGAAAGTCACACCATCAAGCGTTCCAGCCAATTCGATAATGGCTGTTGTTGCTGCACTCGCATTCGCTACAACTGTGGAGTTCTTGAGGGTTCCTTTTCCTTTAACAATAAGCAGGTCATTAGTATTGGAAAGATTAAGTGTGATGGTCGAATCTGTAACAGTAGCTCCATCAGCTACCGTTACCTGCTCAGCGCCACCACCGTCTTTAACGATCAGCTTGCTCGCATTGCCTTTAATGGTTAAGTTGTTGCCATTGAGGTTAATCTTGATGTCGTTCACCGTGACTGCTGAGCCGAAGGTAAGGGCTCCTCCTAGGTCCACCTTTGCCAACCCATTGGCTGCGGCTGGCTCCGGTTGAATTGTGATTGTCCCGTTGTTGACAGCATTAAAGACTCCCGACAGGGTCTCAGCACCACCACCAACAACTTTGAGGATAACTGGCAGGTTTGGCGTAGCCTGCTGCAAGATATTGGCAGTCGTGAAGGCAGTTGCAAATTTGGCAGGCGTAAGGGGACTGGATCCATCTCCTGTTCCATTCGGCAGCACAAAGATAGTCTTGGGAGCCACGGGTGGTCCTGCCGTAATGGTGGCCTTCACCGTCTTGCTGGCGATAGTAGCCGGGTAGTTGGTGGCCGTCGTGGTAGCAGCTCGCTCAATAGTGATGGTGGACTCACCAACACCCACCCCTGTTACGGTTATCACCTGAGGCGCCGTGTTCCCCTCGGGGAAGGTCAGAGTTGGCAGGTTAACCGTCGCCACCGTTGGCTTGTTGGATACCACACTGACCACTAGGTTGCCATTGAGCGGGGGCTGCGTAGGGGCTACTGAGAAGGTTACCGTCGAGCCCACCTGGGTAGAAACCTCTGTTGGCTCAACCACCAGTCCTGCCGCCACTGGGGGCTCCACCTTCACCGGCACGGTGACCGGCGGCACTCCCGCGTAGTTGGTGGCTTCATTGGCACCCGCAACTGTAACTACAATGCTGGCCGTGCCAGTAGCCACACCTGAAACAGTTACCTGCTGAGCACCGGTGCTGCCCACCGGGAAGGTCAAGGTAGAAGAGCCGGCAATGGAGGCGATGGTGGAATCCGTGCTCACCACGCTCAGCACCAGCTTGCCACCCGCTGGGGCTACATTGGGCTTGATGTTCAAGGTAGCCTTAGAAAGAGCCGGAAGGGTTAAGCTGCTGGGAGTAACTACAATAGAAGGAGTAGGCGTCGGAGTTGGAGTGGGGGTCGGGGTCGGTGTTGGTGGAGTCTTGAAGAAGGTATCCAACTGAGTTTGAGTAACGCTTACCCCCGGAATCTTCAGGGTGCCGGATACAAAAGCGTTGACCTTGGCCGCGTCTACACCCACAGTGGACACGGCAAACAAAATGGCGGCATCCTCGCAGTTGACAACTCCGTTGCCGTTGAAGTCGGAGATGGCCGGCTTGAGAGGGTCACCTAGCCCGGTGACATCGCTGGCCGTAATCGGCCCGGCTTTCAGGGTGGTGTTGACGAAGCTGACGATCTTGGCAGCGTCGCCGGTGTTGAGGGTGCAGGCGGCAAAAAGCACTGCCGCATCCTTGATGGTGACTGAGGTCTTTACCCCGTCGTAGTAGAAGGAGAGGCCCTCGGCAACGGGAGCAGCGGTTTCGGGAACTTGAGCCGAGATGGTGGAAGGAACCTGCGTAACGGTAGGCGTGTCGGCAGAGCAAGCGGCTACCACCCCGGTTAGAGAAGAAGCCAGCGCCAAGGAAGCCAGCGTGGAACGCAAGCTGTGCTTGAGGTTGCGGTTAGACATCATCAATCTCCAAGAAGAAAGGCTCTACAACTGGTTGAAGCCTTGGCAAGCGCAGCTCAACTCACTACAGGGAAACCCACAAAGGCCTAGCTGCTAGTAGTATACCCATGCAGAAGCCAAAAAGTACAACAGGGAAACCAATCGAACGAAGAGATGCGCAAGCCAGGCGAGCTGGAGAAAGCGACCTGCCACCACCAAGCAACTCCGTCAGCCCAATAGCAGCAGGCCGCCGTTGCCAGACTAGACAAGAGCTAGTTCACGGTAATGGCAGGCCCGAAGTTGAAGTAGGTGGTGCTGCCAGGGTTAGTGGTGTTGTCAAAGGTGCTAATGGTAGTACCGCCAACCGTAATCGGCCTAGGTGAAGGAATGGCGGGAGTCACCCGGATCTGGCCGCCAAAGGGGATGGTGAATGGGCCTGGGAAGGTAGCCTCATTTCCAGATACGGAGGTGGAAGTGGTGATGACCGGAGCACCGCCTGGCCCCGTCACCGTCACCGTCGCGCCGGCAGGCAGGCCTGGGATAGTGATCGTCACACCGGCAGGCGGAGGCGTAGGCGTGGGAGTAGGCGTTGCCGGTGGCGCACCGCCGGGCTGGAACTGCAGACTGGCCCCTGGGCCGAAGCCCACTGCCGAGCAGAGGGCATCCGACGCCACGCCAAAGACAGTAGAGGTGAAAGGAGCTGATGGCGTGCTATCCAAGAAGTTCAGAAGGTTGCCCGAGGCTCCCGCCAAGCTTTCTTGGCGACCGCACACGGCAAAGCCAGGGATGGGCGTGGGCGTGATGGTGTTGTTGAAGAAGGCCTTGAGAATGGTGCCTTCTCCGCCCAGGGCCCCCGCCGCGGTTGGCGTGAGGTCAACGTCGGGACGAGCGTAGACAGCCAGAGTGCCCTGCGGCGGCAGGTTGAAGGTGTTGCCCGTCACCGAAGCTGTGGCAAAAGGAGCCAGAGTTCCCGGTGCCTGAGTCTGCCGATCCACAATGGCCGCAATGAAGGTCGGGCTGCCGATGGAAGGCTCAAAGCGGTTCTCGCGAATGGTTACCGTGTTGGGCTCAGCCGACACCACATGCACGCCGGCAACTGTGAAGCCACGCAACAGGTTCTTGTAAACCTCCGCCTGCGAGAAGTCGCAGACTTGCACAGAGACGTAGGGATCTGACTGAGTGGGCCGCGTGAAGTCGTTGAAGGAGACTTTTACGTTGCGGGTGGTGAGGTTGGCTAGGTCACACTCGCCAATGGCTACTTGGTAAGGTGCAGCCGGCCCAGCAGCGTCCGGATCTGGGGAAATGCCAGTAATCCGGAAGCCGTTGCCCTCCGTTCCGCCCAACGTGGCATCAGCGGCCAGGATCTTGACCGAACGCACCGTGCTCGTGCCGTCAATGGAGTTCAAGGTCAAGCCGGGCCTGTCGGCAGGCAGAAGAATCTCGCCCTCAGCCACAAAGTCTCCAGGACCAGCCGTTACCGTTGGGTTGGGACCGGCCACTTCGGCAATCGCGCGGGTGATGGAGAGGTAAACGTTGCTGGTGTTGCTGTTAAACACCAAGCCCGTGTTTCTAGCAACGATGTCACGGCGCTCCGCGGCATTCAGCCCACTACCCCGCTCGTCGCGGATGGCATAGACGTTGGCCGTCGCAGTTCTGATGGCGTTGCCGGCAAAGGTCACCAAGCTCAGCCCTGTAACGGCAGGCTCAATGAAAATAGCCGCCGAGCCCGCACCCACGTCCTGGGGCACAAAGTTAATCAACTGGGTTGTGACCCCATCAGGAGCAGCCGTGTAGCCCAAGAAGATGTTGTTGGTCTCCACCCGCAGGTTGATGCCTGCGTTGTCGCCGGCAATGCGAATACCCGCTGAGTTAGCTGCGCCAGCCACAAAGAGGTTGGAGCGGGTTACTGTCAGGTTCTTAGAGGTGACGCCAGCAGCAGCTGAGCCAAAGCCAATGGCTACCCCACGGGAAGCTCGAGGGGCTCCTGTGGGGAAGAGAACGATGTCAACGCCCGTAACAGTAACTTCTGTGGCCCCCTCAGCGTTAATGCCGTACTCAATCGGTTCCAGGGAGCGGGTGTTGAGAATGCTGAAGTTCTCCAGAACAACGCCACTGGCATTGCTAGTGACCTGAACAGGAGCGCCGCTCTCTGCACCCACCACAATAGCATCGCCCACCAAGCCAGTGGCACCGCGCACCCTAACGTTGCTGCGGTCGATCACGATGTTCTGGCGATAGACGCCTGGCTCCAGGACAAGCGTGAGAGGCTGGGTGCGATCAGAAGTGGCGATAATCCGGTTAATGTCGGTTTCGGGCGTAACTCTAACTGTTCCTGCTGGCGGGGTTGGCGTGGGAGTCGGCGTAGGAGTTGGTGCTGGGGGAGGCGGGGGCGGCGGTGGCGGAGGCACCGGCACAGTTGGGCTAGTACTGCTTTCACCGCAGCCCGTTAGAATCACGGGCAAGAGCACCACGGCAGACGCCAAGGTCAGAGAACCAAGTGACTTCAGCAGCCACCTCTGCATTGTTCCGTTCATTTTTCTCCTCTTAACCAAAAAAGTAGGGTTCGGCTGAACACTTCCCTTACCTTACCCGATCACCTGACCTGAAGCAACTCAAGGCCTCAGGCTCGACGGTCGGGTGGGAGACGCATACACGCCTGTTCGGCGCTTGCTCTAGCTACTCCGTAAATCATACCGTCAGATCTGCCCAACTTGGCAAGTCTTGCCCTTTTTTTCTGGGATCCCTGAGGGCCTGGCCAAGGCCGAGCCCTGCCCCCACAGAGTGGCCCTGCCGAAGGAAGGCTCTGGAGGGGCGGGTGATCCCTTTGTAAAAAATCCGAAGATCTGCCTACTTCCTTACCAAATAGTGCTTGATCCGGGGCAGAAGGGTGGCAGGATGAGGAGTGGATGTTTTTTCTGGAGATCCAACCAGGATGGCTGTCTACAAAGTTCGGTTGATCAACGAAGAGCGGGGCTTGGACGTCACCATCGATGTGCCGGACGACGAGTACATTTTGGATGTGGCGGAGGAGCAAGGGATCGACCTGCCCTACTCCTGCCGCGCCGGAGCCTGCTCGACCTGTGCTGGCAAGCTGGTGAGCGGCACGGTGGATCAAAGCGATCAATCCTTCCTGGATGACGATCAGATCGAGCAGGGCTATGTGCTGACTTGCGTGGCCTACCCCACCTCCGACTGCACCATCATCACCCACCAAGAAGAAGCGCTGTACTGAGCCCTCACCTCCGATCCCTCACCCCTGGCCCCTCTCCCATAGGGAGAGGGGTTTTTGTTTTGGGTGGTTCTTTCCGGCAGCCTCAAGCGCTGTGCGCCGCCGGCGGCCCTCACCCCCAGCCCCTCTCCCAGCCCAAGCGCTCCGCGCCGCTAACGCGACCACCCCCAGCCCCTCTCCCTGAGGGAGAGGGGAGTAGGATTTTTTTATCCTCTGTAGAACTTTTTGACGATGACCCCAGAACAAGAAGAGTGGTTAATCCGAGCTGTCCAGGAGCTGCAGGCTGCCCAAAAAGAGCTGCAAGCTGCCCAGCAGGAGCTGCGCCTTGTCCAGCAAAACCAGGAGGTTTTGATTCGAGAGCTGCAAGCGGGCCAGCAAAATCAACAGGTTCTGATTCAGGAAGTGCGCGAGGGGCAGGCGATGCTGGCGCAGTTTTTCCGCGAGGCGCTAGATCGCTTTGACGAGCGCACCCGCGCTATTGAACGCCGCACCGAAGCCCTGGAACGGCGCACAGAAGCCTTGGAACGGCGCACGGAAGCCCTAGAGCGCCGCACTGATGAGATGGCAGCGGAGATGAGGGATCTGCGCCGCGATTTTTTGGAACGGCGGTAGCAGCCTCAAGTGCTCCGCGCCGGCCCTCACCCCCAGCCCCTCTCCCTGAGGGAGAGGGGGGTTAGGATGGCAGCAGAGCAGCCTTTGGAGGTGGCTGTGGCTTTGACGATCGGATCCGTTTCTGCTTCTGGATCGACAACGGCTCGCCTGAGTTTGGCAGAGTACCTCAAGTATTCCGATGGCGGCGATACCCGCTATGAGTTGGTGGCGGGGGAGTTGGTGCCCATGGCCCTTCCAACCGGACGGCATGTCCAGATCCAAAAGTTTCTCAGCCAGGTTTTTGAGGCGGAGATCGCCAGACGGCAGTTGCCTTGGACAACAATCCAGGGCGGCCTGGGGATCCAGTCGCCGCGGGGCAACCGCTGGGAAACGGTGCGGATCCCGGATGTGGTGGTGCTGCCTTTGGAGCAGTGGCAGGAGATGGGATCCCGAGAGGCTTTGATTCGCTTGGAGGATCCGCCGCCGCTATTGGTGGTGGAGGTGGTGAGCGAATCCAGCCGGGCGGCGGACTACCGGGCCAAACGGGCGGAATACTGCGTTTTGGGCATCGGCGAGTATTGGATTGTGGATCCTTTGGAAGAGAAGGTGAGCCTGCTGCTGTTGCACGAGGGCTGGTACGACCTGCTGGAGCTGAAGGGATCCGAGGGGGTACCTTCGCAGGTTTTTGTGGGGCTAGAGTTGCAGGTGGGGGAGATCTTGGCTGCCGATTCAGGTTATCCTGGTAGAGCTACGGGGAGTTAGCTCAGTTGGTAGAGCGCTGCGATCGCACCGCAGAGGTCAGGGATTCGAGTTCCCTACTCTCCATTGAGGTTTTGGATTTGGATCCCTTGCCCCCGATCCCTCTCCCAGGAGGAGAGAAGAGTTAGTGGTGGTAGGATTTCCTTAATTCTGTAGTGTTTCAGTAACCATGACGCCCGAGCAAGAACAGTGGCTGATTCAAGCCATCCAAGAGTTGCAAGCCTCCCAAAGAGAGTTGCAAGCCTCCCAAAGAGAGCTGCAAGCCTCCCAAAAAGAATTGCAAGCTGCCCAGCAGGAGCTGCGTCTTGTCCAGCAAAACCAGCAGGTTTTGATTCAAGAGCTGCGGGAGGGACAGGCGATGCTGGCGCAGTTCTTTCGCGAGTCAATGGATCGGTTTGACGAGCGTACTCGGGCCATCGAACGCCGCACAGAAGCACTGGAACGGCGCACTGACGAGATGGCCCGAGAGATGCGGGAGATGCGGCAAGAGATTCGGGATCTGCGCCGCGACTTTTTGGAACGGCGGTAGCTTGGGCCCAAGCGCTCCGCGTTGCTAGTGTAACCATCCCCGGATCCTTCTCCCAGGAGGAGCATGACTCTAGTCAATAATAAGCTCAACTATACTGAAAATAATGTATAA
>NZ_JANSHO010000042.1:4570-9163 GCF_047502635.1 Synechococcus sp. RC10B2 | reverse complement strand
GGGAGAGGGGCAGGGGGTGAGGGCAACACCCCTCTCCCACCCCGTGGGAGAGGGGCAGGGGGTGAGGGCAACACCCCTCTCCCACCCCGTGGGAGAGGGGTAGGGGGTGAGGGCATAAATTTCCTCCGCCTCTGGCTGCTAATCGCGTTGGCAGCGGCGGTGTGGGGCGTGCCGTTTCAGGCGATGCGCCACCTGCTGTACGCGCTGCCCCCCTTGATCCTCATCCTCACGCCGTGGGCGGGCAGGAACGCGCCGTTGCTGATTGCGCAGGGCGTGCTGTGTCTGGCGGTCATCGCGGCGGACTACGACTACGCGGTACGCTACAAGCGGGGCGCGGCGGTGTATGCCGAACGGTTCGCGGGCGAGCGCGTCTGGTACGCAGGCTCGTGGGGCTGGATGTTCTACGCCGAGCAGCACGGATTTCGCAAACTGCTGCCCGATGGCAAAGGTCTGCAGCGCGGCGACATCATCATCATCCCCGAGCGCGTCTACAAAGGCAAGATGCCCCCCGACCTGCACAAGCACCTGGTGCTGCTGGACGAGACGCCCTGCTACCCGCTGACGCCGCTGCGCACGATGGACTTTCGCGGAGCCGCCTACTACGCGCTGATCTGCACGAACGCGCCGTTCCGCTTCACCCTGCAGCGGGACGAGCCGCTGGAGATTCGCCGCGCCTACCGATGGATGCCCCCACGCTGAGCCTGATTGTGCCGTTGCACAACGAAGCGCCGAACCTGCCGCGCCTGCTGGAGGCATGCGCCGACGCGCTGGAGCGCACAGGCGAATCGTGGGAGATTCTGCTGATCGACGACGGCAGCGACGACGGCAGTTGGGCGGTCATTCAGGACGCGATGAAGGCGGATCGGCGTGTGCGCGGGTTGCGCCACCCGCAGCGGCTGGGCAAGACGCAGGCGTATGCGACGGGCTTCCGCGCCGCGCGCGGGCAGTACCTGTTCACCATCGACGCCGACCTGCAGGAAGACCCTGCGGCAATCCCTGCGATGCTGGAGCGGCTGCGCACAGACGCCGACATGGTGGTCGGCTGGCGCAGGAGGCGGCGCGACCCGCCCCTGAAGGTGCTGGCGTCGTGGGTGTTCAACGCGCTGTTGCGCTGGGGTTGGGGACTGCCCCTGCACGATGCGAACTGCGGCTTCAAGGGCATGCGCCGCGCGGTCGCCGACGCGCTGCTGCCCCACTTGGAGCGCGACTTCCACCGCTACCTTGCGCTGATGGCGCATCGGCTTGGGTTTCGCGTGGCGGAGGTGGTTGTGGCGCATCGCCCGCGCGCCTATGGGCGTTCCCGCTACGGGCTGGAGCGGTACGGGCGCGCGCTGGCGGACCTGTGGGCGCTGCGGCGACGGCTGTAAGCGCGTCCGCTGTCGTGTATAATTTGCGCGATGCCCACCTTTCGCTATATAGCGCAAACCCCCGAAGGGCGCGAGGTGCGCGGCACAGTGCAGGCGAACTCGCGCTTGGAGGCGAGCGACGCCGTGCGCAAGCAGGGCTACTGGCTGCTGGAGTTATACGCCGAGCCAGAGCCGACCACGCCCATCCGCGCCGCGCAGCAGAGCGTGTGGCAGCCCCTGTTCGGCGGCGTGCCCCTCAAGACGCTGGCGGTGTTTTTCCGCCAGTTCGCCACGATGCTAGCCGCAGGCGTGCCGATGTACCAAGCGCTGGAGACGCTGGGCAACCAGCGTGGGGGCAACGCCCGCCTGCGCCGCGTGCTTGGCGACATCCGCAACAGCATCCTCGCAGGCGAGCGACTCGCCGACGCCTTCGACAAGCACCCCGCCGTCTTCTCGCCGATTATCCGCGCCATGATTCGCGTCGGCGAGACCAGCGGCGCGCTGGAGACCATCCTGCGCCGAATCGCCGACTACCTCGAAAACGAACTGGAACTGCGCCGCCTAATCAGCCGCGTGACCTTCTACCCCAAACTCGTGCTGTTTTTCGCGATTGTGATCCCGCAATTGATCCCCGCGCTGATTACGCTGGTGGGGGCGCAGGGGGGCGCGCCTGTGGGGCAAGTGCTGACGGGCATCGGGCTGACCTTCGCGAAGATTCTGCTGGCGATTTTCGGCATCTGGGCGGTGTTTCGGCTGGCGATGCAGTCGCAGGGCTTCCGCTGGAGTTGGGGGCTGTTCACGGTGAGCATGCCGTGGATTGGCTTCACGGTGCGCCAACTCGCGCTGGCGCGGTTCGCCCGTGCGCTGAGCGCGCTGTACGGCGCGGGGCTGCCCCTCTCGCAAGCCATCCGCTACGCCGCGCAAGCCACAGGCAACGAATACCTGCGCAGCCGCATCGAACCCGCAGGCTCGAAACTCGAAGCGGGACAGGGCATCGCGCAAACCTTCGCCAGCACGGGCGTCTTCCCGCCGATGGTGATGGACATGGTCGCCACAGGCGAGAACACGGGCGAACTCGGCTTCATGATGGACAAGGTCGCCGAGTATTACGAAGAGGAGGGCAAACTGCGCTCGCACCAAGCGGGCTACATTTTGGGCGTGGCGGTCTATATCGGCGTGGCGATTTATGTGGCGATTATCCTGATCCAGTTTTATTCGGGCTACTTCAGTTCGATTTTCGGTGCGGCGGGTGAACCGTAGGCATATGCAGAACCACTACGAGGTGCTGGGGCTTTCGATGCACGCAACGCAGGAGGCGATACGGCGTCGCTATCGCGAGTTGGTGCGCCAGTATCACCCCGATGTGAACCCGTCGCCGCAGGCGAAGGAGCGGTTCCTGCGCATTCAGGAGGCGTATCAGGTGCTGTCCGACCCTGAGCGTCGGCGGCACTACGATGCGCTGTTGCGCCTGCAGATGGGCGAGCCGCCCAGCGCGCGCTACAGCCAGCCGCGCACGCCCCCGCAGCGTTCCAGCCCGCCCCCGCAGGCGAGCCAGCCGAAGCCGAACCCTGCGCTCGACGAGGCGCGCCGCGCGATTCTGCAGGCGGAGCGCGCCTTCATTCAGGGTCGCCTGCAGGACGCGCTTTACTGGGCGAAGCAGGCGACGCGCCTTGCCCCGCGCCTTGCGAAAGGGCACGAGATTATCGGCGATGTGTACCGCACGCAGGGGCACTACGACGCCGCGCTGAACGCCTACACCTACGCCATTCAGTTAGACCCGAACAACGCCGACCTGCAGCGCAAGTTGGACGCGACGCTGGCGCACACGCAAGCGCGCGCAGCGTCGCCGCCGTCGCCCGTGCTGCGCAACCTACCCGCGCTGAAGTTGCCCCCCGAATGGAAACTCTACGCGGCGCAGTCGCTGGGCTGGGGCGCAGTGCTGTTCCTGCTGACGCTGGCGTACACGGCGCCAGGCGCGCCGCTGATGCTCGGCTGGAGCCTGAACCTTGTGGCGTATCTGGGGCTGGCGGGCTTTTTGACGGGCTTTCTGATGGCGGTCAGCCGCTGGGTCGCGCCGATTGGCGATGCGTTCCCGTGGCGTCGGCGCGGGGGACAGATTTCGGCGGGCGGCGCGCTGGTCGGACTGAGCGCGCTCTGCTTCCCGCTGGCGGTGCTGCTCTACACGCTACTTGCGCTCACGCAGGGCGGACTAAGCCGCTCGGTAGCGCGCGCCTTCGGCGTGGGCAGCGCGCTCACGCTGGGGTTCGCCCTGCTCTATCCGCACGACTGGCTCTACACCGCGCTCTTCGGCGGCAACCTCCTGTTCCTCGCGCTGATGGGCGGCTGGTACCTCGCCGATAACCTACGCCTGACGCCATAGGAGGAATGTAATGCGCAACCATCGACGGCGACGCGACCAAGACAGTCCGTGGAAGACGCTCATTACGCTCTTCTTCCCGCAGCTGATTCAGCTGATTCATCCCGAACTCTACGCGCTGATTGACTGGCAACGCGGCTACCAGTTTCTGGATTCGGAACTGCGCAAAATCGCGCCGCGCAGCCGCACAGGGCGTCAGACGGTAGACAAACTGGTGCAAGTCTACCTGCGCGACGGCAGCGAGTACTGGATTCTGATTCACATCGAGGCGCAGTCCCATCCCGACCCCGATTTTGAGGCGCGGATGTTCACCTACTACGCGACGCTGTGGGTTCTTTATCGTCGCCCCATCGTGAGCATCGCGATTTTGGCGGACGATGACCCGAACTGGCGCCCCAGCACTTTCACGCAGTCGCTGGGCGGCTGCCGCGTGGAGTTCAACTTCTACACCGTGAAGCTGCTGGACATGGACGAGGAGCAACTCTTGAACGACCCGAATCCCTGCGCGCTTATCTTAGCAGCGTTCCGCCGCGCGATGCGGGCGAACACGGCAGAGTTCATGCTTGCCTCCCGCATCGAACTTGTGCGCCTCGCGCTAGATCGAGGGTATACTGAAGAGCAGGTTGAAAATCTCATCCGATTGCTGGAGTGGGTTATGGTACTGCCAGAAGTGTTGGAGGAGCGCTACGAGCAGTTTCTGGAAGAGGTGAAGCGCGAGCAGAACACGCCGTACCTGTCGGTACTGGAGCGCAAGGCGCTGCGCGAGGGCTGGGAGCAAGGCGTCCAGAAGGGCTTGCAGGAAGGGCACGAGAAGGGCTTGCAGGAGGGACGCGCACAGGGCTTGCAGGAGGGACGCGCACAGGGCTTGCA
>NZ_JANSHO010000042.1:249-4470 GCF_047502635.1 Synechococcus sp. RC10B2 | reverse complement strand
GAGGGACGCGCACAGGGCTTGCAGGAAGGGATTCTCACGCTACTGCGCACACTCTACGGCGCAGTGCCTGCGGAGCTGGAAGCACAACTGCGCGCGATTCGCGATGTAGCGACCCTGAACGCCCTTTACCCGCTTGCAGTCTCGGCAGGCAGCCTCGAAAACTTCGCCCAGCAGCTCGCGCAGCAGCAGGGCGACTGACCAGGCGCAAAGGCTTGCAATTGCCCCTGCATCGTGGGGTATACTAACGACGGCTGGCCCCATGGTCTAGTGGTCTAGGACGCCTGGTTTTCAGCCAGGAGGACGGGGGTTCGAATCCCCCTGGGGTCACCATTTTTTATTTCGCGCCCCGCACAGTTTCGTCCAGCCACTTGCGAATAATCTCCAGCGCGTCGGGGTTGAAGGTCTCCTCGATCTCGGCGTACTCGGTGATGAGTCCCGTTTTCGCCTTCTGGAACAGGTGGTTGAGGTTGGGCAGGCGGCGGATGGTAATTCGCTTGTTGCCTCCCTCGCGCAGGGCGCGCTCAATCACGGGCAGGTTCTGTTCGGGGTCTACCTGCAGGTCGAGTTCGCCGTTGAGGGCAAGCACGGGGCAGCGCACCTTACGCAAGTAGGGCGCAGGATCCAGCGTGATAAAGGTGCGGAACCACGGGGTGGTGTAGTCGGCGGCTTGCGCACGCAGGGTAGCCTTCTGGCTCTCGGATAGGCTTGTGCCCGCGCCCAGCGACTGCACGAGTGCCTCGTAAATCGCCTCCTGCGCTTTGGCGTCGTCGCGCTCGCGCTTGAGGATCCCGAACACGCGCTGTTGCAGGGCGCGGTTGCGCTCAATTAGCGGCTCAGCAACGCCCGACTTGCGGTTAATCAGTTCTACTTGACGGTACAGGATCTGCTCGCCCGTCACGCCCGTGCCCGCCAGCATAATCAGGAAGGCGACCTCGCGCGGTGCTTTGGCGGCGGCAATCGCGCACACCAGCGCACCCTCGCTGTGCCCCAGTAGCCCGATGCGCTTGCGGTCGATCTCCTTGCGCTTCTGCAGGTAGCGCACGCCCGCCAGCGCGTCGTCGGCAAAATCAAGCGTGGTCGCCGTGCGCATGTCGCCGCCCGAACCGCCCACCCCGCGGTCGTCCATGCGCAGTGTCGCATAGCCTGCGCGGGTCAGGTAGTCCGCCAGCACCAGGAACGGCTTGTGCCCGAAAATCTCTTGGTCGCGATTCTGCGCCCCCGACCCTGTGAAAAACACGATTGCGGGGAACGGCGGCTTGCCGTCGGGCAGGGTCAGCGTGCCCGCGAGTTCGAACCGCCCCTTCAGGTTCGGGACGCGCACCTCTTCCGTGCGGTAGGGGAAGGGCGGTTTCGGCTCTTGCGGGCGTTTGGGGGCGGGCGGCTCGCCGCGCGTTAGCGTCAGCGGCAACTCCTGCCCGCCCTGCTTCCATGTGCCTGCGAGTTGCTTGCCGTCTTCCGACAGCGTGCCCACGAACTCGCCCTGCACGGCGTCGGAACGGATGCGAATCGTGTTCCCCTCCACCGTAATTGCGCTGATGGGGATGCCCGTCGCGGCTTGGTCAAGGCTGTCGATGGCGCCGCGCAGTTGCCCGTCGGCGTCGCGCTGCAGGCGGAACACGAGGCGCAGCCGCTGCGCCCCTGCCTGCAGCACGCCCGACCAGACGCCCTCAAAGCCCTGCAGATGCCTCACTCCTCGCCTCCTGTCCAGTAGTTCGGCGGCTCGCGCGTAATGGAGACGCTGTGCGGGTGGCTCTCGCGCAGCCCTGAATTCGTGATGCGGATAAAGCGCGCCTTCTCGCGCAGTTCCTGCAGGTTCCGCGCGCCGACATAGCCCATCCCCGACCGCAAGCCGCCCACCAGTTGGTGAACCGTCTCCGACAGGGGACCGCGATACGGCACGCGCCCTTCCACGCCTTCGGGCACGATTTTGCGCGGGTCGGTCTGGTAGTAGCGGTCGCTGGAACCTTGACGCATCGCGGCGACCGACCCCATCCCGCGATAGACCTTGTAGGCGCGGTTGCGGAAGATTTCGATCTCGCCGGGCGATTCCTCGCAGCCTGCCAGCAGGTTGCCCAGCATCACGGCGCTTGCGCCCGCCGCCAACGCCTTCACGATGTCGCCCGAATAGCGGATGCCGCCGTCGGCGATAATCGGCAGGTTCCACTTCTGCGCTTCGGCGGCGCACTCCATGATGGCGTGCAGTTGCGGCACGCCGACGCCCGCCACCACGCGCGTGGTGCAGATGGATCCTGCGCCCAGCCCGACACGAATCGCGTCTGCGCCCGCCTCCGCCAGCGCACGCACGCCCTCGCGCGTGGCGACATTGCCCGCCACCACCAGCAGGTCGGGCAGCGTGCGCTTAATCAGCCGCACGGCGTTCAGCACCCCCTGCGAGTGCCCGTGCGCCGAGTCGATGACGATGAAGTCCACGCCCGCGTCCGCCAGCGCACGCGCCCGCTCCACAGGCTGGCGCATCGGTCCCACCGCCGCGCCGACCACCAGGCGCCCCCTGTCGTCTTTGGTGGCGTTCGGGTGCTGGCGTATCTTCAGCAGGTCTTTGATGGTAATCAGCCCGCGCAGTTTGCCCTGCTCGTCCACGATGGGCAGCTTCTCGATTTTGTGTCGTTGCAGGATTTTCTCGGCTTCCTCAAGGCTCGTGCCGACAGGCGCGGTGATCAGGTTCTCGCTGGTCATCACCTCGTGGATGAGGCGGTCGAAGTTGGTCTCAAAGCGGATGTCGCGGTTGGTCAAGATGCCCACCAAGTAGCCCTCTTCGTCGGTGATGGGCACGCCTGAGATGTGGTAGCGCTCCATCAACTCCAGCGCGTCGCGCACGGTGTGGTTCGGCGAGAGGTAAATCGGATCCCAGATGACGCCGTGTTCGCTGCGCTTGACGCGATCCACCTCCAACGCCTGCTTTTCGATGGGCATGTTGCGGTGAATCACGCCGACGCCGCCTTCCCGCGCCAGCGCAATCGCCATGCGCGATTCGGTCACGGTGTCCATCGGTGAACTCACGATGGGAATGCGCAGCCGAATGTTCCCCACCAGCGTTGTGCTGACATCGACTTGGTCAGGCAGCACCTCGGAGTGGTTGGGCAGCAGCAGCACATCGTCGAAACTCAGCGCTTCGGTCAGCACCTGCATCCAGAACGCCTCCTGTGGCGTTCAATTGTACCCGATTAGCGTGCGCCGAAACTGAACAGCACCTGCAGCAGGTCGGCGTCGTCTACCGTTCCGTCGCCGTTGATGTCGGCGGGGTGGTTGCAACGCTGCGCGCCGAAGGCGAACAGCACCTGCAGCAGGTCAGCGTCGTCCACGATGCCGTCGCAATTCACATCGGCGGGGTGGTAGTCGCTAAGGATTTGCAGGTAGTCGAAGCTCGCAACGGGCGCAGGGTTGCCCCCGCCGCCACCCAAGTCCACATACAGCCCAATCTGCCCGCCCGCCTGCGCGACGGCTTGCAGCGCGGGAAAGTCGCTCAGCGGGCGCGGCGACCCCGTGAACTCACGCCAGTGTGCGCCGTCCTCGCGGTCGTAAAAAAAGCGCACGCGCCCTGTGTCGGGTTCGTAGCGCATCATCAGGCGCACGGTATCGCCCGCGCTGGGGCTCCACACCATGCCGCTTAGCCCTGCCCACTGGTAGACGCCGTTCCACTCGTGCCCGCCGCTGACCGACAGCGAGAGGTTCTGTTCAGGTAGGTACACCAAGTGCAGGTTGAAGTAGTGGTCGGCGTCGCGGAATGCGACCACACCCGCCTGAATGTAGCCGCCCGATGCGCCGCCCCGCGTCAGGCGCACGCGCGTCTCAATCACCCACACGCCGCGCAGCGCAGGCACAGACACACTCGGCAGGTTGCGGATAGCGTTGACGCCCTGATACAGCGTCCCTGCCTGCGCCGTGATTTGCAGATGCTCGGCAGTGAAGCTAACGCGCGTGGCGTCATAGGTGTTCACGGGCGCGTTTCTGGGCACGCCCCAACTCCAGCCGCGTTGGGGGTCAAACCCGCCGAAGAAGTCGTCCATCAGCGGTTGGGCATATGCAGTGGTTGCCGCCCATGCCAACAGTAAGCCAACAACGCCTCTCATAGCGCACCTCCTACTTTGCCCTCACCCCCAGCCCCTCTCCCACAGGGTGGGAGAGGGGTGGTGCGCCCTGCCGTTTCGTTGCCCTCACCCCCAGCCCCTCTCCCACAGGGTGGGAGAGGGGTGGTGCGCCCTG
>NZ_JANSHO010000042.1:0-149 GCF_047502635.1 Synechococcus sp. RC10B2 | reverse complement strand
CCGTTTCGTGGGGGGGCCCCCCCCCCCCCCCCCCCCACGGGGGGGGGGGGGGGGGGGGGGGGGGGGGGGGGGGGGGGGGGCGCCCCCCCCCCCCCTGGCGCTGGTTCAGGGAAGACGCCTCACGGATCAGGAGCTGAAACAGCTTTTAA
>NZ_JANSHO010000041.1:0-102717 GCF_047502635.1 Synechococcus sp. RC10B2 | reverse complement strand
GGGCACGGCAGGAGTGCCTATC
Source organism: Synechococcus sp. RC10B2 (assembly GCF_047502635.1). Classification (NCBI taxonomy): domain Bacteria; kingdom Bacillati; phylum Cyanobacteriota; class Cyanophyceae; order Synechococcales; family Synechococcaceae; genus Synechococcus; species Synechococcus sp. RC10B2. The sequence continues at coordinate 102,695 of NZ_JANSHO010000041.1, read as the reverse complement.
TTCACCAACGCCTCCGCTGCCGCACGGCGAACCTGGAACTCGTCATCCCCCAGTGCTTGGATGAGCGCGGGCACGGCAGGCGCACCCGCCGCACCAAACGCCTCCACAAGACGCCGCTTCAAGTCGGTGTCGTCGTGGAACGCTTCGGGGAACGCTTTGTGCAGGTAGTGGGTGCAGGCTGCCATACGCGCGAACACGGGACCGAGCAGCTCCTCACAGGGGTTGTAGGCAACCTCGAACTCGCCCCAGCCCGTGAAGCGCAGGCGCACGGGGTGCTTTTGCCCCCCCGCGCAGGGGACTTCAATCTCAATCTCTACGCCTTGCCAAGCCATAGGTATCACCTGCTCCCTGTTGAGTGCCCACTGTTATTGTACCGAATAGTCGCGTCTGTAGCCCTCACCCCCAGCCCCTCTCCCACGGGGTGGGAGAGGGGAGCCACGCTTTTCGCCCTCACCCCCGACCCCTCTCCCACAGGGTGGGCGAGGGGAGCCACGCTTTTCGCCCTCACCCCCAGCCCCTCTCCCACGGGGTGGGAGAGGGGAGCCACGCTTTTCGCCCTCACCCCCAGCCCCTCTCCCACAGGGTGGGAGAGAGGTGTAGGAGCGCACGGCGGTGCGCCCTGCCGTTCCCCCTCGCCTGCCTCGCGGGCGAGGGGAGCTGCGCGCCGCCCCTTTGGAGTGCTGAAGTGCAGCTGCAGCATCGGGCGGAAGCTCCGCTTCCGCACTCCATAATCCCCCTCGCCCGCTTGCGGGAGAGGGGGACACAGGGGGTGAGGGCAAACACTACTTCGGCTTCAGACGCTCCAGGATGCCCGTCAGCTCTTCGTAGTGCTGACCGAGTTCGCGGAGGATGGGTTGCAGGGTTGCGTCTTGTTCAATCTGATGCTGCAGCCAGCCTTTATTCCCGACTGGTTTCTTTCCGATAAGCTTACGAAAGACAGTATAAATACTATCCGCCTTGCGAGCGCGCGCGACGACCTGCGCGGCTTCCAGAAAGCGGCGCGTGCGCGCTTTCAAACGCTCTTTGTTCTCAGCGTCTTCGTTCTTAGCGTCTTCGGACATCTTCTGCAGTAGGTGCGACATCGTTTCGAACAGCACCTGAAGCTCGTCCTCGCGCAGGGTGGGATCTACCTGCGCCGCGCCGTCCAGCACCGCTTCGGGGTCGGGAATGCGCAGTTGGCGCAGGTACTGCAAAAAGCTGGTCGCCGCACCCGAGCCGACCGCGCCTTTGACGAGGTTCACAAACGGCTGGGTGTTGGGGGGCGACTGCTCGCCGGGGCGGGGCGCGTAGCCGTGCAGGTCGCAGGTCGCCATCAGCGCAATCGCGAAGTCCCAGCTGCGCGGGGTGGCGTAGGCGTACTCGTCTTCGGCGGGCTGGGTGAACGCCATGCCCGCGTTGCGTTTCAGGAAGCCCGCCACAAGCTGCTTCCAGAACAGGGCGCGTGCGGCGTGCCGTTCGGGGTCGGTGGTCAGCGCGGGCGGGGGCGCGAAGCCCTCTTCCAGCGCGCGGCGGTAGGTGTCGCCGTCCAACTGCCAGTTCAGATGCACGAAGCGGTTGGCGAGCGGGGGCGAGAGTTCCCAGCCGCTGGCGGCGATGTCGGGCGGGTTGGCAGCAGCGACGATGCGCACCCCTGCGGGCAGGCTGTGTGCGCCGACCTTGCGCTCCAGCACCAGGCGCAGCAGCGCGGCTTGCACCGTCGGCGGCGCGGTGGTCAACTCGTCCAGAAACAGGATGCCCTGCCCGTGTTCCTCGAACAGGTAAACCCATTCGGGGGGTGCGAAGCGCATCCGCCCGTTGTGCAGCACAGGCAGTCCGTTGAAGTCGGTCGGGTCGTGCAGGCTGGCAATCATCGTGTAGACGGGGAAGCCGTCGCGCTGCAGGCTCTCGATAAAGGTGGACTTGCCCGTGCCTGGCATGCCCCACACCAACACAGGCACGCCCCAGTAGCCTTTCGGCGTCGGCGTCTGCATCGCCAGCATCAGTTCCAGTGCGCCCGTTGCGAGATTGCTCATCGGAATCGCCTCTGCTAAGAGTATACGACACGGGTGGGGGGATTCCTGCTGAACTGCCTACGCCCGCTCCTTGCGGTGGATGAACCACACGGCGAGCGCAATCCCGATCAGGTTGGGCAAACTGCTGGCGAGCAGCGGGTCAATCGCGCCGCGCCCCAGAATCACCAAGTAGCGCGCCATCACCCAGTAGGCGAAGATGATGGCGACGCTGAGCGCGAAGCCGCTGGCAGGGCTGGAACGCTGCGGGCGGATACCCAACGGCGCGCCCAACAAGGCGAATACCAAGCTCGCGAGCGGCACATTAATCTTATTGTAGAGTTCCACCGTGAGTTGGCGCAGCTGCGCCTCGTCTGCCCCTTCGCGCCTGAAGAATTCGATCTGCTCGCGCAGTTGGCGAAACGACCGCTCGTCCACATTGGTCAGCAGGGCTTCGATTTGCACGGGCGTGCGCCGAATGGCGAGGTTCAGGCGCGGCTCGGCGCGGAACACCACGAACGAGCCGTACTGCCCGTCGGCGGTGCGCCACCAGCCGTTGTAGAGCGTCCACTGCGCTTCGCCGTCCCACTGGGCGCGTTGGGCGTACAGCACCACTTCGGGTTCGCGTGCGCCGTCCGCACGGTACTTCAGCAGCGTGAGTTGGTACAGCTCCTGCGTTTGGGGGTCGCGCCCGCCCGCCACAATCACATACGAGTCGAGCCTGCCGTCGCGGAACTGGGGGAAGCCGAACGCCTCCTGCTCGGTTAGGCGCAGTTGCTCCAAGATGGACTTGCGGATTTCGGCGGCGCGTGCGGTTGCCCACGGCACGAGCGTCTCGTTGAAGCCAATCGCCGCGAGGCTCACCAGCAGGCTCAGCCAGAACACGGGCATCATCATCCGTCGCAGGCTCACCCCCGCCGCGCGCGCCGCTGTAATCTCCCAATCCGACGAGAGCCGCCCGAACCCCAGCAGCGTCGCCAACAGCATGCCCATCGGCAGCGTGCGCACCGCAATCTGCGGCAGATAGAGCAGCGCGAGTTCAATCACCAGCCTGAGCGGCGCGCCCTTCACCGCGTACTCGGTAATCATAAACACATAGCCCCCCGCAAACACCAGCGCGGTGAACAAGCTCACGCCGAACAGCAGCGGGGGCAACAACTCGCGCAGAATCAGCCGATCGAGTAGGCGCATCGATAACAGGATACCCACCGTCGGGTACAATCCTACTCGAAGGAGGCGTCTTCTATGGACTTTCGACTATCGGAAGAGCATTTGATGGTGCGCGAGACTGTGCGCCGCTTTGTAGAGAACGAAGTCAAGCCCCACATCCGCGACTGGGATCGGCACGGCGCAGACCCCAAGGTGTATCAGCGCATGGCGGACTTGGGGCTGCTGGGCATCTGCATCCCGCGCAAGTGGGGCGGGTCAGGGCTGGACTACATCGCGCTGGGCATCGCCTGCGAAGAGTTGGAGTACGGCGACACCTTCCTGCGCGTGGTGATGTCGGTGCATGTCGGCTTGACCGCAATGACGCTGATGGCGTGGGGCAACGAGGAGCAGAAGCGACGGTTCCTGGTACCCCAAGCGCAGGGTCAGCGGCTCGGCGCGTTCTGCCTGACGGAGCCCAACGCGGGCAGCGATGTGGTCGGCATGCAGTCCACCGCGCGACGCGAGGGCGACCGCTATATCCTCAACGGCGAGAAAATCTGGATCTCGCTCGCCGAAGTCGCTGACCAGTACCTCGTGGTCGCCTGGACCGACCCCGACAAGAAAGCCAAACGCGACCATTCGGGCATGAGCGCGTTCTTTGTGGAGCGCGAGCGTGCGGGCGTCAAGCCCTACACGCTGAAGGGCAAACTCGGCGTGCGCGCGGGCAACACAGGCGGCGTCGTGTTCGAGAATGTGGAAATCCCCGTTGAAAACCGCATCGGCGAGGAGGGCGAGGGCTTCAAAGTCGCGATGTTCGCGCTCGACCAAGGACGCTACACGGTCGCCGCGGGCGCAGCGGGACTCATCCGCGCCTGCTTGGATGAATCGGTACGCTACGCCAAAGAGCGCAAGACCTTCGGCGAGCCGCTGGCGCACCACCAACTCATCAAGCAGAAAATCGCGCAGATGGCAGCAGATTACGAGATCAGCGTGCTGCTGTACCAGAAAGTCGGCTGGATGAAGAATGTGGGCTTGCGCAACACGCGCGAGACCTCGCTGGCGAAGTGGCACAACACCGAAGCTGCGCAGCGCGCCGCCAACGCCGCCGTGCAGGTGTTCGGTGCCTACGGCTTCTCCGACGAGTACCCTGTGGAGCGGTTCTATCGCAACAGCAAGGGCGCGACCATCTACGAGGGCACTTCGGAGATCCACACGCTGCTGCAGGCGGACTACGCGCTGGGCTACCGCGTGGATAAGCCGCTGCGCGTGAGCCTGCCGACTTACCCGTTTGCGGAAGACGCAGAGGGCTGATGGTTGCGTTCGACTTCACGGGCAAGGTGGTGCTGATTACAGGCGCGACGGGCGCACTGGGGCGCGTGGTTGCCCGCCAGTTTCATCAGGCGGGGGCGACGCTTGCCTTGTGCGCCCGCGACGACGCCGAACTCCGCCACCTCTTCGCCGACCTCGCGTCAGCCCCCCAGCACCTACTGGTCGGCGGGATTGACCTGCGCGAGCCTGACGACTGCGACCGCCTCGCCCGCGCTGTGCAGGAGCGGTTCGGCAGGTTGGATGCGCTGGTGAACACCGTCGGCGGCTTCACGGCAGGTCCGCCCGTCCACGAGACGCCACTGGAGGACTGGGACGCGATGCTGGCGATGAACCTGCGCACGGCGTTTCTGGTCTCGCGGGCGATTGCGCCGCTGCTGATACGGTCGGGTGGGGGCGCAATTGTACATGTATCGGGCAGGGCGGGGATGTCAGGTTTTGCGGGCGGGGCGGGCTACTGCGCCGCCAAAGCGGGCGTGATCCGCCTCACTGAAACCCTCTCCGCCGAACTGAAAGAGCATGGCGTGAATGTCAACTGCATACTGCCTGGCACGATTGACACGCCGTCGAATCGCGCGGCGCGTCCCGACGCCGACTTCTCGCGCTGGGTCGCGCCTGAAGCGCTCGGCGAGGTCATCATGTTCCTCTGCTCGCCTGCCGCGCGCGCCATCCACGGCGCGGCAATCCCTGTGTATGGGCTTTCGTAGCGTTATTCGAGCAGGAAGAACTTCCCGCGAAGCGAAGACTCTCGAAGGAGGTAATCGAAATGCAAGAAACAGGACGAACCGAAGCGATTATCGCGTTTGTGCTTGGAATTATGTCGCTATTGGCTTGGTGCATACCGATTTGCGGCGCGCCCGTAACCATTGCTGGGATAGTTCTGGGCATACGCGGACTTCAATCGTCTTCGATGCGCGTGATGGCAATCGTGGGGATTGTGCTCTCTTCGCTGGGGCTGATAGCGACGGTTGCGAATGCGGCTGTCGGTGCCTACTTAGGGGCTACGGGTCAACACCCACTACTCAATCAGTAACGTCACCCACTTTGGCGTGCTTATTTCACAATACTTTTTGGTTGGTTTCGCGTCTGACCCTTCATGGGACTTATACCAATCGCGCAGCCAAAGTTCACAAAAACGAGTATGCCCGATAACCCCCTCCTTAAGGTTCCCCCTGCAAGCAGGGGGAACCGAACCCACGCGCCCCACGCGGTTCCCCTCGCGAAGCGGGGGGAACCTTAAGGAGGGGGGCAATTGTAAACTCTGCCCTTGCGATTGGTATTACGCATTTGCTGGTAGCTTTCTTGCTGGAGTTGGGGCATCTGCCCGCCAATTGCCGTACTCAACTGCTTAGGTTCTACTTCAATCAACTGGGCAGGATATCCTCGCTGAGCAAGGAACGCCGAGACCCACACATTGGTATCAATCACGCCCCGCATTCTCGTCTATACTCTTCCCAAGCGGCAGTGATGTCAGCTTCTATCTCTTCAGGTGTAAATGCGGATGTATGCGCATGAACTTGTTGGAGCAGACGATCGAATCGCGCCTGCCACTCCTGGTCAGGGGGAGCGACGCGCTGCAGCAGATAATGGAATGTACGCGAAACAAACTCCTCCGCGGAGCAGTTCAATCGTGCAGCCGCCTGCTGGAGCCGTTCCCAGTCCTGGTCTTCTACTGTGATACGCAACACCTGCATGTATGTGATTATACCCGTGCGAAGGAATCTACTTGGTCGCGTCAGGTACAATTTCCAAGTGCCTCGTGAAATGAGTGTTCCGACGGCGCAAGCACGCATCAACTACTGGGCACTCAGCGCGTTTTGGCTGGGCGTGAGCGTCCACTGGGCGGCATTTTTGACGATTGCGATGCAGGCGCGGGTGAACGACCTTGCGCCGCTGGAGCAGCGCGGGCTATACCTTGCGTGGCTGGCGGCGGCGGGCGCGCTGATTTCCACTATCGTTGAACTCATCGCGGGACCGATTAGCGACCGCTGCACTTCCCCGATGGGCAGGCGACGCCCGTTTATCCTGTGGGGCACGCTGCTGAGCCTGCCGTTCGTCGTGCTGTTTATGACCACGCAGAGCTTCGCGTTGCTGATCCTGCACTTCGTGGCGATTCAACTCTTTCTGAACTGGGCGAACGGTCCGTATCAGGCGGTGATTCCCGACTATGTGCCTGTGCATCGGCATGGGCTGGCGTCGGCGTACATGGGGATGATGACGCTGGCGGGCAACCTGATAGGGCTGGCGTTGGCAGGCGCGCTGTTGGGCGAGCCGCCGCTGATTGCGGGGCATCTGGAGCGGGGCGTGCGCCTGCAGATTGTGGGCTATACGCTGGTCGGCTTCCTGCTTGCCACGATGCTGTGGACGGTGCTGGGCATGCGCGAACCCCGCTGGCAGCCGCGTACCCCCGACGAGAAACGCCTGCGCTGGACGCTGTTTGTGAACATCCTGCTAAACGAGCAGCCCAACTTCCGCTGGGTGGTCATTTCGCGCTTCGTGTTCAACATGGGCTTTTTCACCGCGCTGTTTTATCTGGAGTTCTACTTGCGCGACACAATTGGGCTTGGTGGCGCAGCGCCGCAGCATGCGTTCGGCTTTATGGCGACGGCGACGCTGACGGGCGTGCTGGGCAACTGGCTGGCAGGCGTACTGGCAGACCGCATCAGCAAAAAGCGCATCATCTACGCCTGCATCGCGCTGATGTGCGCCTGCGCCGCGCTGTTTCTGACCGCGCAGGGGCTGCTGATGGTCTACGCGACGGGCGCGCTGTTCGGCGTTGCATGGGGCGCATACGCCGCCGTGGACTGGGCGCTGGCGAGCAACCTCGTGCCCACCCAAGAGTCGGGGCGCTACATGGCGATCTGGCACATCGCGATGACCATGCCGCAGGTGGTTGCGCCGCTGATTGCGGGACCGCTGGGCGATTACTGGAACGCGCAGTACGGGCTGGGCGCGGGCTGGCGCTGGATTTTCGCGCTGGCGCCCCTCTATTTCCTGGCGTCAGCGTTCCTGCTTAGACCCGTGCGCGAAACCCCAACACAAATTGCAGGAAAGTCGGCGGGTGTGTCATAATTAGGGCGGGAACCATAACGACCGCTGCGCAGTCTAAGGCAGCGAGGACGAAGGGGCACAACCATGAGACGCGGATTTACGCTGGTGGAGTTGCTGACGGTGATCGCGATTATCGCCATTCTGGCGGCGATCATCTTTCCGGTGGCGGGCACAGTGCGCGAGAACGCCCGCAAAAGCCGATGCATGTCGAATTTGAGCCAAATTTTCTTGGCGTTGCAGAAATACAAGGAAGATTACCGCGCTTACCCGCCCGTGCTGGGCGCGTATGCTGTTAACAAGAGCGGAAATCTAACCTGCAATCAGAATGATCCGGAGTTACTACCGTTCAACCTCGCCCCGAAGCCGCTGGGGAGCTACTTGCAGAACAACGCCGAGATTTTCTACTGCCCGAACAATCCGATTGACGATAAGCGCCTCATCACGCAGGCGGTCTACCCGAAGGGGCACGCGCTGGCAGGTAAGCCTGTGCGCCTGCGCCCCGGCGACGACAGCAGCCCTATCGTCTGCTTCTACCGCTACGACAGCTACTCTGTCGGGCGCGTCCCGAATCCCGACAGATATGAACTGCGCTACACGCTTTTCTGGTCGAACGAGGCGTTGAATCAACTGGAGAACCAACTGAACGGAGGCACAACCAACTATGGCTTAGGCTACTTCGACGGAACGATAGAAGAGGGAACGTTAGGACCGAAAGCGACTGACAACCCACGCCAACTGGGCTATCGCAATCCTGACACGACGGCTGTAGTTACCTGGTGCAGCTATCATCGCTCTTATAATGGAGATGTACCGACACGCGCCAAAAACGACCTCGTGCTGTTCCTGACAGGGAATGTCAAACCGATGGACTCGTCTGACATGTACGAGTCACCCTACACGGTGCGTCCATAGGCGCGTCTTACGACTACAGCTGGAGTGGAACCCAGCGCAGCGACCCTGTGTCGAAGCGTTGGGAATCAGGGCGCAGCGAGCTGTCTCGCCACGCCTGAAATCAGGAGCGAGAGCATGGTAGGCATGGGTAGGCGACAGAAGGGCGCCTCGCTGGTCGAGGTGCTGGTGGTCATCGGGATACTGGCGATTGCGATATTAGCGTTTATTCGCCTGTATCCCAGTGGTTTCCTCGCGCTCAAGCGGTCGGGTCAGAGCGACTCGGCGACGCGCTACGCGCAACAGGAGCTGGAGCGGCTCAAGACGCGAGCGGACAACCTACCGCGCGCGATTGTGCCTATCAGGTATGAGGGCGACACGCCTGCGCTCACAGTCGATGCAAGTGTCTCCCCCGACGATTTGAGTCAGCAGCCCGACCTCCCTCGAGGCGTGCCTGCCCTATACGCCAGCGGGGTGAACCGCTTCCGTCGGATTGTGGGCGAGCGCGTTTCGCTGGGCTTGCCGGGTCCCCTGCTGGGGAGCCGCAACCAGCTGACGGAAGGAATCGCGTACACCACCCTGTTCGCACCCATCGCGCAGCCGCCTGCGAACCGCCTTGACGAATACCTGTCGCTCACAGGCGCGCCAATGCGCCGCCTGATTCTCGATTCCGACTTCCAGCGCCCCAACATTCGACTTTTCGAGTACGGTATCGACTACGAGGCGGGGCGCGTGCTGCTGCGCCCGCTGCGCAACGAACCCATCGAGTATCAGGTGGAATATATCGTCGTGTACCAGACAGATAGCCGCCTCGAAACGCGGTTCGTTACAGAAGTGATACAGTTTCCGCCCACGGATCCTAACCCACCAGAGCCTCAGTGGCGAGATCTGGGGCTGGCAGGTCCTCCACACGGGAGAGTCTTAGGGATTGTGCCCTACTCGGATGTCGTGGCGCGCCGTTTCGTCCGGCTGGAACCCAACGCGCCGTGGTCGCCTGTGAACCCGTACCAATACAAGGTGCTAAACCTGCTGACGGGCACGATTCTGATTAACCCGCTTGCATCGGGCTACTATGAGCGGTACTGGCGCGGCACGCGACCGCTGGAAGCCTATGTGAGCTACTATGTGCATGACTGGACGATTATGCGCGAGGAGTTCACCGTGCCCAACAGTGGGCGCATCCGACTCGCGTTTTCCGACCTGAAGCAGGTTGGCGACCTGCAAGATGACCAGACCCAGTATAATGGGCTTGGGCTGGGGCTTGACGAGCGCGGTCGACCACTTCAAGCCGACTTGATAATCGTGGACCTGCTGACAGGGCGTACTGCGTACTTCCGACAGGGAAGGCAGATACCCGACAGGGAGCTTGCATTCGAACTGCGCACCCAGACGCTACCGGACCTCAACGCGACCATCGACTACGCCACAGGCAACCTACAAATCGGCAACCCGCAGATGCAGGGGCGCAAGATTCGCGTCTTCTACAAGGTGCATGAGAACTGGGCAATCTCCGTGCAGAAGGCGGCGAACCGATACTACTTGGTGCAGAACCGCGCGGCGATGACCTATGACACCTGCTGGTATGACCTCGGCGCTTCTGCCCGACGGCTCTACTTCACGCGCAGTGAAGCAGGCAAGACCATTCTGCTGCGCGAGTACTGGTACGATGTGGACGACGACCCCGACAACGGCAACACTCAGCGCGGCACGAACGGCGTGTTCCGCATCAGCGAAGTGCCCGATGATGCGACGGGGCTGGTCTACATCGACCTGCGCGATGTGCATCCGAACGCTGTGCGTTGGGATCCCGGCGTTACGGGGCAAGCCGTGCGCGGCGTGCAGGGGCTGTCGGTCAAAGTGCGCGTGACGCACGAACCGCCCGGCAGACGCACACGCACCGACTTCGATATCTTGTTGCCCGTCAGGGATTGATGCGGGAACTTGAACGCTGCAGGTTGAGTCCTATCATGGAGGCAGAAGGCATGCGATTTCGGCAGGCATATCGAGAGCGGCAAGCGGGCTTTACGCTGGTGGAGCTGTTGGTGGTGATCGCCATTACCGCCATCTTGCTCGGCTTGCTGCTCATCCCGCTGGTGCAGGGCTTCCGCCTGACCCGCCAAGGGCAGATTCAGGCGCAGGCGCAGGACACGGTGCGCCTTGCCCTCAATCAGTTCACCAACGACCTTAAGCGCGCCGCCTATGTGTTCGACAGCGCGGATCGGGTCATCTACCTGCCCGTGCAGAACGGACAGGGACAGGTGGTGAATGTGCCGCTGCGCTACGCGGTTATCGATATGGTGATGCCTGCCTACGGCGACCCATCGCAGGAGTCGAACGACCCGACTTCGGACATCCCGATTAATCCCGACGGTTCCTACAACGCCGAGATTGCCGTGCCGATTTCGCCAGGGCGCACGGTGGTGCGCTACTTCATTGGGCTGATGGACAACAGCCGACCGTACTTCAACCCCGACGAGGTGCGCTTAGCAGCGGCGACCGATCCCGAAAACTATGCCATCCTGTACCGCGCCGAGTTCCGTCTCTATGTGCGGCAGGGCAACCAGTGGGTGCTGAACCCTGAGTTGTTTGACAGCATTGCCGACTTTTTCGACCCGAACTTTTTCTACGACGACGAGCGCGCCGCTGCGTGGCGCAAGTATGCCAAGCCCATCGTGCCGCTGGGGCAAGTGGATATGGTGAATGTGACCTACGATGATAACGGCAACCCGCGCGTGGAGCCGCTGATGCAACTAACGCCTGCGCTGGTAGTGAACCAGATGGGCGCGCCGATTGAGACCGACACGCTGGGCGACGAGGGCGCGGGCGCACCGCCCGTGCAAATCCGCTTCCCGCTGGGACTGTGGGATGTTAGCCCCGAAAGCTTCCGACTGGTCGCCTTCCGCAGCCGCCCCGACGCGCTGCAACGCGGCGAGCCGCTGCGCTACTTTTACCTCGCGCCGAACGACAACGGCGAATGGTACATCCGCTACTATCGCGCCACACCCGACGGGCAAGAGCGCGACGACTGGGTGGCGAACCTGACCCGCATCCAGCAGATGACCGAAACGGGACAGCCCCAACCCAACTGGCTCAACAACGCGCTCAACTACTATACCGACGCCGAGCCGATGGCGTTCTATGTAAACACCGAGGCAGGGCTTGTTGATCTCGCGCTGCCGTGGTGGTTCCAGTACCGTATAGAGGATCTAACCTTCGCGACCGACGCCATCAACGCACGCTACAACACCGCACTGTCGCAAGTCCCGAACGACGCGCCCAATATCCGCCGCTATGTGTCGCTGCTGGATTTGGACAACGACGGCGTGATGGACGACGCCCGCAACCACCTGACCTTCCCAACGGCGTCCATCGTGCCCGGCTCGGAGGTCGTAATCGGTCCCGACCAACGCTTCGGACCCAACTACAGACGCCCGATTCGCTACCAGCGCGTGTCGGCGGCGAATGCGACGCCCGGTCCGAACCAGTACCGCATTCTGTATCAAGACGCTGTGCCGTACCAAGAGGTACTGCGAAACTACGGCTTCACGCCGCAACTGCTGCGCGGCTACATCGAGTTCTACAGCGACCCGCGCATGCCGTTGCCGCCTGATACCGAGATTATTGTGACCTTCTTCTATCGGTTCAACTTGGAGAGCGACAGCTATGTGGCAGACTACCAGACGCGACGACTGATGAACCTCAAGATGGGGCTGAAGTTCTACGGGGCGCAACAGCCCGTGAACTACTCGCTGACGACGCAACTGGAAGCGCCGAACATCGTGCAGGTGCGCGGAGGGATTAGGGCAAGATGAGGAGACCACATCGCTTTACGGAACGCGGTCAAACGCTGGTGATTGCCCTGCTGGTCAGCTTCGTGCTGCTGGTGCTGGGCGGGGTGTTCATCACGGTGATTGCCCGCAACATCCTGAATGTGCAGCAGGCGCGTGAGCGACTCCGCGCGGACTACTTCGCCGAGTCGGGACTGCAGTTCGCGATTGACCAGCTGGTGCGCAGCGAGTTCGGCGCGGACTGGCGACCCATCCCCGACAACATCACCACGCCTGAAGACCCCGACTACTTCTGGCTCAAGCCCTACAACCCTGCCGACGGCACGGGCGGCTTCACGCGCATCAACCTGCAGAATGGGCGCGCGCTGATTCGCGTCTCGTATCAGCCGTCGGGTCCCGTGCATCGCCAGCCCGTGATTAAAATCGAGTCCATCGGGCGCGTAGGCATCGTAGACCCGAACGACCCGACGACCTTCAAGTTAGCGGATCGCACCAGCCGCGCCGAGCGCGTCGCGTATCTGCAAATCGGCACAATCGACTACCTGCGCTTCGTGATGAATAAGGAGCAGCGCGGCACGCTGATGGACATCGGCGTGCCCGATGTGGGGCTGCTCAACGCACGGGGGGAGAGTGTCCCGTACCGCACGATTTTGGGCGTACCAGGGCAAGGCGGCTCGATTTTCGTGAACGGCAACCTGCGCTTCAGCGGGAATGTGGAGATCGTCATCAACCCCGACTTGGGCGAGCGCGTCTATGTGGCGGGCGAAGTGGTGCAGAACGCAAGGACGACGGTGCAGATGGTGGTTACAGATCAGCAAGGAACCCAGCGTTTCCCGTTGCTCCCCAGCAGTGATCCAAATTTCAGAACGGTGAACGGGCTGTACCGCGACGGGCGACCGACCACCGCCGCCGATGGCTATCCGCGGGCGATTGCCTACTTGGAGCCGCCACGCATGGACACGGTAGACCCCGCGACCGACCTGCCCCGCTATGTCGCCGCCACGCGCGAATCGGGCGTCTGGCGCCAGCGACCCAACGGCGTGTGGTTCAACACAGGGCAGTACGGCTACGGGCGCGGCATTTACATCAACAACGCGCTCGACATCCAGCAGGAGAGCCGCGGCTTCCTCGGCGGCTACACCCTACGCGGCGACTGGGTGAACCCCGGCAAGTCGCGCTACTGGAACGGTCCGTTCTACGAGCCGCCGGGCGTGTTCATCGAGCTGGTGGAGGTGCTGGATCCTAATAACCCTAATGATATTCTGGCGCAGGGGTTCCGCATCACGCGCAACCAAGCCGAGCCGCGCGATGTGTGGTACAACCCCATCACCGGGTTGCCCACCAGCCTGAAGACGATGAACTTCTTCTTCCGCGACCCGGACAACCCAAACGATCCAACGCTCACCAGCGAAATCACGCAGGGCGACCGCAGCTTCGATGTGCCCTTCAACGGCGTGATTTACGCCGAAGGCAATGTGCGTGTCAAGGGGCGCATCCCGTCGGGCAGGCAGATTATCATCGTCACGAACGGCACGGCGTATATCGAGGGCAATATCGTGAAGGGCGACGAACGCTCCGCGCTGGCGATTCTCGCGAAGGACTATGTGTGCATCAATACGACGCAGTTTCTGCAGCGCACTTTCGATAGCCCCGCCAGCGCGCAAGGCGACCCGACGAATGTTGAAGCGCCCTACTTCTTCGAGGTGCTGCCCGACCAGCCGATGCGCCTGCTGTTTAGCTTCGGCGAAGACCCACAAGGGTATTCGGGCAACTTTGGCGGGCTGCGGCTCTACTTGCGCCACGCCTCCAGCGGCGCAGGCTCGTTCATCAACCTACTGGTCAATCCGGTCAATCCGTCGGAGTTCGCCGACCCGTTCTACTCGTTCTATCGGTTCAATATCGCGGGCTTCCCGAATGTGATGTACCCGCTGGGGCGCACGCCGTTTCAGGTCTACCCGAACTACGAGAAGGTCGCCTTCCCGCTTGTGCCGCGTCCCAGTGGCGCCAGCTACGAGTTAGACCCGCGCCCAGGAATCGTGAACCTGCTGCAGTTGCAGCTCCAGCCGATTGGCAATCTGGGCGACTTCCAACTGCCGACGGGCAACACGCAGTACCGCTTCAGCGCAGCGGCGATTCAACCGCTGGACATCAAGATTCAAGCCGCACTGTTCGCGCAGGAGGGGTGCTTCTTCGTCATTCCAGGCTACTGGTTCAACACCGACCCGCAAGATACGCGGGCGAACTTCGCGGCGCGCGGCGCGCGCCCTGCAGGCGTGGCGTCGCCTGAGTTCCCCTTCTACGGCGAGCCACTGGACATTCGAATTACGATTGAAGGCGCAATCGCCGAGAACTTCACTGCGCCGCTGGGCGACCAGACCGAATGGCTGCGCAAATGGGGCTGGATCCCGCGCTTTTACGGCAGCTCCAACTTCGAGATTCCGCTGCAGCACCAGACTGCGTTTCACGATTCGGCAGGGCAGTACGATTCGGCAGGGCAGTACGATTCGGCAGGGCAGTACGCGGTGAACCTGCTGATGCGCTACGACCCGATTTTCCGCAACCCCGTAGTTGGTGGACAGCTGCTGCGGGTGGCGTATACTGCAGCGCAAGACCCGTCGGGGCAGCACCCTGGCAGGATATTACCGCCAATACCGCGGCTGCCCGTGTGCCCGAAACCGATTTACGCAGGCGATATACGACCATAAGGCGGGGATATGGCTATGAGATGGATTCAGTGGTTTCTGATAGGCGTAGTGAGCGCGAGCATGCTGAGCGCGTGGGCAGACGGACGCGGCTACGAACCGCGCACCGTGCCCGTGAACGCAGGCGTCGTGATGTTCAGCGCGAGCGACAACCTCGTGCGCGATGTCTACACCTTCTACGCGATGGATCGGCGCACCGATCTCAAACCGCTGGGGCTGTCGTTCCGCAACCCGTTTGCGCAAGCAGGCACAACGCGCAACCAAGCGGCGTACTGGCTGGTGGATGTGAGTCGCCTGAACGACAACCAGCTCGCACGCTACCGAATCCTGCTCATTAGCCGTACCAGCTGGGCGGGGATGGACGCCGAGATTCGCGAGAAGCTGCGCCGCTTCGTGGACGGCGGCGGGACCCTGTGGGTGGATATGCCCCAACAGGGCGCGTCGGGCACGCTCTTTTTCCCCGAAGTCGCGCCTGTGGCGAACACGGCGGCGATTAACATCGTGAACCTGAACCATCCGCTGCTACGCGGCTACTACACGCTGACCCCTGCCGAGATGGCGAGCATGGGGCTTCGCGGGCGCGGGTTCGGCGGCGGCGCACTCAATATCAGCGCGAACCGACCCGTGCTGCAGATTGTGACCGCCGTGAACGCCAACACGCCCGTGATTGCCGCCGCGACCTACGGCTCAGGGCGCATCATCGTGAGCGCGGCGGGGATTGCGGCAGCGATTAACGCACCTCTCGTAAGCACCAGACCTGGACGAGAAGGGCAAGCCTTCGAACTCGGCATGGATTCCGTACCCGACCTCGAACTCAAGTTTGCGTACAACCTCGTGCGCTGGGCAGGGGCAGGCAGCAGCGACGCCTTCAACGCCCGACGCGCGAACGCCGTCGCCGACCAGTATGGCGCGCCCTTAGGCATGCGCTGGCGCGACAGCAACACGCAATACAGCCTGCAAAACGGCGCGCCCGTCGTCTACGGCGGACTGGTGTTTGTCGTGAGCGGCAACCGACTGATCTGCTATGACGCCGTGCCCAGCCGCGACCTCGACGGCGACGGACGCGCCGACGACGGCATCCCCGACTACGAACGCGGCGAGAGCTTCGACATGGTGTGGGAAGTGAATCTTGGCGGGCAGTCGTCGCCGCCTGTGGTGGTGGAGACCCCGCGCGGCTTGCAAGTGGTGGTGCTGGTCGGCGCACAGGTGCGGGGCTATTGGGCGCTGCCACGCGACTCGCAAGGGCGCATCCCTACCGACCCGCGGAGTGTGTGGTCTATCCAATTACCACCCCCCGCAGGAACACCGCCCACGACAGGCGACCAACAAATCCCTGCGCCAATCGTAATCGACAATACGCTCCTGCTTGTACCTGCAGTACTGTCATTAGGTGCGCAGACATCAGCGGGCTTCTTCGCCGTGTCCCTCACCACAGACCCACCCCAGATTGTGACCACCGTGACTTCGGGCGGGAGCCAAGAGTTATGGTACCAGCCACGCACGGGCAGTGCAGGCAACTGGCTGCTGCCGCCTGTGGCGGGCTATGTGCCCAACTATGGGCAAGGCGGCGGCAACGACATCGTGGTCTATTTCGGCACGAGGCGCGATGTGGGCGGCACAGGCACAGGCGAGATACAAGGCATCCAGGCGTTCTGGATTGGCGCAAAAGGCGAAGTGTTGACCCCTGCCATTGACAGCGCGGGCGCCTACCAGCGCTACCTCCGCTCGCGCATTACTGGGCGCGCCCGCTACTATGTGCCCACAGACGGCGTCCGCAACCCGCTCCACCCGCGCGTGTTCCGAATCAAAATCAACAACACCACAGGAGAAATAGAAGAAATCGTCGACATCACTGAACGGTGTAGGTTCAACCAAGCCGAGCAAGGGCGTATCACCTACGACGAGGACACTACAGGATATACCTTTATCGCCGACTACTACATCGACTGGGCGCATGCGGCGAACTTCAACATTATGTTCCGCACCTTCGCGAGCCTGCCGCCCCGTTCAGACAGCCCTACCGTGCCGCCGCAAGAACTGCGCGGCTTCACCCTCGCGCCGAATGGGGTGCTTTACATCACCACAGGCACGGACGGAACCGACCCCAACACTGCCAGCGGCAGCGTGATCGCGCTGCAGGAGCAATCCCCGCCGACGCAGCAGCAGACGCGCGGCGGCTCGAAAGTCCTCTGGCGGTGGCAGTCGCACGGGGGCTACTCGCAGATTGTGCCCGGACCCGAACGCACTAACCCCGTGATTGTGCCCCCAAGCACGGTTTACCGCGAGCCGAACGAATACTTTATGCGCTTCGTGGGGCAGTTCCTGCGCTTTAGCCACGATTTCGCGCCGAACGCGAACGCCGAGCCACAACGCCAGTGGATGAACTTCACCTTCAGAGGCGCGCCCATCTACTACGACGGCGCGGTCTATGCCTTCGCGGAAGGACAGGCGCGCGTTGGTCCGTTCGGCTTCCCCTACACCGTCATCGTCGCGCTGGACGCCGAGCCAGAGCAGTTCGTGATTGACCTCGGCGCGCCCATCGCCGCCACAGGCGACATCCGAATCAGCCAGCGCGACTACGGACGCTCGGGACCGAACCCCATCACCAACATTGTCTCAACACTGACCTACTCGCCCAACAGCCCGAACCCCGACATTAAGGTGGACTTCACCGCGGGGCAGATTCGCATCACGGGCTTCGCGCAAGCAGAAAGCGGGGGACAGATTCGGCTGCTGGAGAATGTGCTGAGCCTGACGCAGCCCGTGCAAATCAGCATTGGCAATACCTTCAACACGCTGGTCGACCCCGACTCCATCGCGGGCAACTGGAACAACCTGCGCTGGTACGCCGTGCTGTTGGGGCAACAACTGCAGGCGAACCCTGTGGTGGTGGGCGACACGATGTACCTGCCGTGCGAAATTACCGTGCCCACAGACAGCGGCTTGCAGACCTTCGGCGGCATCTTGGGCATCGCGACCGACCCGTACCGCCTGCAGCCCGACCTGGCGCAGCGCAAAGACCAAGCGGGTACAATACCGCGCGTGGATCCCAACAACCCCTTGAAGTACCAGTCCATCATCCGCTGGCCGTTCATCGACGACCTGATTACCGACTTGGAGAATAACCCAGATCCTGGCGCGTTCCTGCGCGAGCTGTTCCGTCGCTTCGCGGTGGGCTTTCAGTTGGGCACAGGGCTGTCGCCGATTGCGGTCGGCGAGGGGCTACTGGTGATTAGCTCTGGGCAGGGGCTGCACGCCTACAGCCGCCAAAGCACGATTATCGCTGACGAGAGCCGCCTGCTGGAAGTGGATACCGCAGGGCGCGTCGTGTGGTCTACCGAGAACACGCAACTCGATTTCTACACAGGCTCGATTGTCTCCAGCAAGGCGCGCTACCCGATTACACCTAACGCGCGCGTCTACCGCTACGGCGAGAACGAACTGCTGATTGTGGAGCCAGAGCGCAACCGTGTGGCGATTATCGACCGCGCAGGCGCAGAGATCCGCACCATCACGCAGTTCATCCCTGACCGCGTGCCGCTGCGCGACACCAACGGGAACATCACGCAGATCGTCAACCTGCGCAACGAGTCAGTGGCGCCTAATTCGAACTATATCGCGGGCGCGCCCACCAACTTGCGCAATCCGACCGATGTCACGGTGTGGACGGAGTTCGTGCTCGCCAGCCGCAACCCGTACACGAACCCCCAACCGCTGGAATACTGGATTCACTACACGATTACCGACGCGGGCAACGCGCGCGTGGTGGACATCGTGGATCGCTACCAGGCAGACCCGCAAACCTACACGGTGGGCGCGCCCGTACATCACCCAGACCTCGGTCCGATGCTGGGCGTGCTGTATTGGATGACGCCCAGCCAACGCTTGGAACGCAACTACCGCTATGTGTCGGCGCAGCGGTTCGAGTACTGGGACGGCAGCCAGACGCGCATCGGCTTCGCCACGCTGGTGCAAAACACTGCCGCCAGCGCGTTCGAGGCGACGGGTATGGGTGACCCGCTTGACCCACGCACGCCCGAAGCAGGCATGATTACCCTGCAACTCATCGTGAACGGGCGCGACCAAACGATTTACATCCGCCGAATGACCCTGCCCGACAGGCGTGATGTGCCCATCCTCGCGCCTGTTGCTATCGACACCGCCAAAAGGAGCGCGCGCGGGGGGGACGAGGCGGGACTCTACCTGCTGGTGACCACCAGCACGGGCGTCTACGAACTGCAAGTGCCGCTGACGGGAACCGTCGGCGACACGCTGCCCGTCACATGGATGCTGACCAACGAGGCGTACACGAATGCTGTGCGTCGACGCATCGGCGGCAACGACCTCGCTGACGATGGCAACGGCAACCTGCTGCGCCCGATCCTGTTCAAGCCGCGCCAAGCGCGCTACCTACCGAACGGGAATGTGCTGATTGTGAACGGCTATAACGGCACAACGCTGGTGCGGTCGGGCAACAGCGTTGTCGAGCGCGAGTTCCCTGGCGAGGTCTTCGAACTGAACGCGAACAATTACAATCCACAGGATTATCCACGGAGTGACGACTTGGGCTTCAGCAACGCTTCCATCGTGTGGAGTACGCTGGATCGCCCAGAGTTGAGTGGCTCGTCGCAGCTGCGCAAGCCAAGTTCGGCAGATAGGGGAGGTTTCTAACGATGGCGCATCACGGGAGATACGGTATGAAGCGACTGATTGCGGGGTTCTGGATAGGCATCGCGACGCTGGCGTTGGGCGTCGCGCTGGATAGTTGGCACACGCATCGCGGCAGCAACCAGCGCACAGGAACCACCACGAACGCGCAAAACCGAAACAACGCGGTGAACTTCCTGCTGGCGTGGACGCTGCCCGACATCGACGCGCTTCAGGCGCCCGTGATTACCGACAACGACAATCGCACGCGCGCCAGCCGTGCGGGCAGGTGGCGTGTTCCATCGCGCGACGAACGCGCCGCCGACTTCTACCAAGCCGACCCCGACTCCACAGAACCGTATGTGTACGCCGAGACCATAAGAGAACCCCTGCCCGGCCAGCCTATCCCCTTAGAGTCGCGGTTCACTTGGCGTAGCGGACCCGTCAAGCCTGGCTACTACCGCATCCGTGTCCACATCCCCGCGCAGCCAACCAAAATCGGGCAAACGGAGCGACCCTATGCCCGCAGCGCGCTGTACCTCGTTACCACAGGCGCACAGTCAGAGCGTCGCGTGTTCCTTAACCAAGCGGCGCGCGGCGGCTGGGTGCAGCTGGGAGAGGTGGTCTACCACAACGGCGAAGGTGAAATCGTCGTTACGCTGACGAACTTGGTCGTGCGCAACAGCCCTGACTACGACGAAGACCCGCCGCGCATCGTCATCGCCGACGCTGTGGAGTTCGTGCCTGACTACGGTACGGTGCAAGCCTCGCCCGTCGCCATCCGAAGCCCGCTGGATAATGGCAATACTCACTTGGTCTACTTCGCCAACGGCAACGGCACGATTACCTGCATCGAGAACCCTGTCGGCGCCAGCGACGCGCGCGTGCGCGTGCGCTGGACTTTCCGCGTGCCCGACCTGCCCACTCAAGGCATCGGGCAAATCTACGACGACGAAGACAGCACCTTCACGGCAGGCTCTTTCACGCCAAACAACGCGCTCGGCGACCGCTACGGACGACGCTATCACGAAATCGCGCCCACAGACAACCCGCGCGACACCCAACGCGCCTACTGGAAGATTGAAGTACGCGAATCGGGGTTATACTATGTATTTGCGTGGTTTCCATCCGACGCGCAGAACGCGCGCCGCGCCGAGTATGTGATTGCGCATGAGGACGGAGAGTCCCGCATCCGCGTCGACCAGCGTTTCGGCGGGCGATGGGTGCTGCTGAATCAAACTCCCGTGCCTTTGCGATTCCAGCGCACCTATGAGATCTCCGTAAACAACTACTCGCCCGATGATGTTCGAGACAACGCGCAGCGCGTCGTAGCGGACGCGATTCGCGTGGTGAAAGCGGACGGGCTGACGAATGCGGTCTTCTCGACGCCTGCTGTTGGGCGCGTGCAAGTGCGCGACGACGACCGCATCGACACACGCTGGGTGGTGGTGTTCGGGGCGCAGAACGGTGCCATCTACGCCATCGACGCGCTCGGCGACGGCGTCAACGGCACGCGCCGCGGCGAAACCAAACTCTACTGGATTCTCAAGCCGCCCAACTCCGCCAGTTTTAGCTACGCCTCGCCGCTGCTTTTGGAAAACCTGAATAAAGTCGTCATTGGGAACCTCGCGGGGACGGTCTACTTCATCCCGACCGACTTCGACCCGAACGCGCCCCCAGACGAGCTGAACAAGAACCTCCGCAAGTGGACTTTCTACCGTGCAGGCGCCGCGTTTGTCTCCACGCCTGCTTACAGCCCAGATACGGGGCTGGTGTATATCGGCGCGGCGGAAGGCGCTGCCCAGTTCGGACGGCTCTTCGCCTTCAAACCCACCGTCCTGGACAACCCCGACACGCCCGAAGATGAGCGCATCGCTTGGGTGTATCCCCGCGACGATGCCCCACAAAAAGAGGTTCTGGCGGTGAACGCCGTCACCTCGACGCCTGCTGTGTCGGGACAGCGCGTCTACTTTACGACCTCCACACTCAATCGCGGGCGAATCTTCGCCGTGAACGCGCGCACAGGCGCGCTGGAGTGGCGCTACCCACCCGCGCCAACAGACCCCAACGCGAGAGACGACCAGTACCTCCCGCTGACGCCGTACTCCTCGCCGCTGGTGGTTCCCAACTTGGTCTACGGAACGACGCAGGTGCGTGAGGCGCTCTATGTGTGCGGCGCGGATGGGCGCGTCTATGGCTTCAACGCAGACACGGGCGTCATCCTGGACATCGACCCGAACGACCCCTTTGACGACTATGTGAGCGAGCGGCTGGGCGGCGCGATCTTCAGCTCGCCCGTGTTTACCTATGTGCGCGACACAGACGACAATGGCAATGTCGTCGGCGACTATCCTGCAGTGGTCGTGGCGACCGATTCGGGACTACTGCTGGCGCTGCACGCCGACGATCGCACGAATGCGCGTGGCGGCAAGGCGTTCGAAGGCTGGGATCTCTACGGTATCGCTGCCTTCGCCTCGCCCGCCGTGCTCGATGGCTGGCTCTACGCCGCCGACAACGACGGCGTCGCCTACGCCTATCACTTTACGGGCGTCGCTAACGCAGGTGAAGCAGGCGAACGCCTCGAAACCCCGACGCCGACCCCCACACGCGAAGAGCCTGACGGCTCCGACTACTCCAAACTCAAAGTGATGGCGCTGCTCTACAAAGAAGATCTCGATGCCATCCTCAACGGCGAACTCAACCCTGAAAACCTCATCGACAGCCCTGACCGCGTCTTCCCGAAGGCGCTGGAATGGGGTCAAGTGTTCTATGTCATCGCGTGGAACTTCAAACGCACACCGGGGAACACCTCAACGCTGACCGTCAGCATCAACGGACCGAACAACACCAACGAATTGCTCCCATTGACGAACTTCGGCGTGCTAAGCAATCCGCCCAATCGAGACCTTCCTGGGTTTGTCTGGACGCGCGTCGAGCTGCGCCCCAAAGCAGGCTTCAGCTGGAGCCCAGGCAAGGGCTATGCGATGGGGATTCTCTACAATCGCAGCGGGGTGCAGGCAGGCGTCGCGGATTTCGACCTCAACTGGGGAACCCCTGAAATTGACCGTCCCGCTCCCGGAGACGGGCGCGGGAGTAGCGACCCAGATGACCCGCGCGTAGCGTGGAGCTTCGGCGTTGCCCATCCTCTGGGGCTGCGCGGCATCGGCGAGGTCGGCAGGGGAGGCACAGAAGCCAATCTCGAGGATGGGAATGCGATCCCTGTATTCACGAACTTCAACAACTCTCCCGTAGGCGCGGGCGAGCACGGCAAAACGACCTTCGGTGTGTTTGAGGTATTTGACCGTCGAATAGCGCAGACAGGGATCGATTACAGCCCGCTAATCATCTCTGTGCGTGCGCGCGTGGATGATTTCCGATGGCAGGGCGGCGCCGCCGCTGTGACGCGCCTGCTACCGTGGGAAATCCCGCCCACTTTTCCCAACCGTAGCCCCGACTATCCCGACATCTCTGGGCGACGCGCGCAACTGCTCTTTGAAGGCGCCTCCGACCTCCAGCGGGTCGCAGGACGCGTCTTGTCCACTGGCAACGCAGTCCCCACGCAGATCGAAGTGCCGCGTTACCAGCCTGCCAACCTTGCCAACCCTGCAGGGTACACCTCGAAGAGCTATATCTACATCGATACTAACAATAACGGGCGCTTCGATGGTTATGAGGATCTCTTCAGCACCACTGAGTCGAGAGAAAAGCGCATCAGCGAGGCGCACCGCGTGCTGACCACGAACCTGAATGTCTTGCCCGACGAACGCCTCGTGGTGGAAGAGCAGACCATCGACTTCGGCTCGCTGCCAGGGGGCTTCGGCTTCAACTGGGGCAGTCTGTTTGCGAACAACCCGCTCTCGGCGTTCAGCCCCGACAACCCCATTTTCAAGTCCTTCTGGAAGCCATTCACCGTGCGCAACGAGGGGAATGTGAACCTCTATCCCGTCTACTTGGGCAAGGCGTTCAATAGCCCTGCAGGCACGGTGTTTTTGACCTCGGACATGGTGAGCTTCTCCGCGAGGATGCCCGCGTGGACGACGGTCGCCAGCACACTGGACACGCGCTTCTGGCCGCAGCCGAACCCGTTCTATCCGGGCAACAATCAGCCGTACCCGATTCTGCAAAAGCCGCAGGTGGGCGACTACAGTCCCACTGTGCTGGGTATACCAGCCGTTCCGCCGCGCCGTGACCCAAACATCCGTGTCGATCCGCGCAAGCCGCAGGTGTCCATCGCCATCCCGCCGTTCCAGCCGATGGGCGTCTACTCGCAGCTGATTGCGCCGTACCAGCACGACGATGACGGCACGCCAGGCGTGGTCAGCGGCACTTTCGCCACGCCGCCGATGCGCGTCGTGGTGCGCGTGCGCGAGACGCAACTCACAGGCAGCACCAATCAAGGCGTCGTGCCGATGATTGACCCCGTGCCGCCCGCCAACGCGCCGCGCATCAGCGACATCACGCCCTCCGCCTTCCGCGACCCAGCCACAGGCAAACTGCACCTGTATTGGGCAAGCAACCGCGCCGACCCTGTGGGACGCCCGAACAGCTTCTACCTGTACCGCTCAACGCTCAACTGGGACGGCACGCGAACGCTTCAAAACAGTATTCGCGCAACCAACGGCTGGCTGCCCGCATCCCGCAACCGTTGGTGGGCAGAACCCTTCGGTCCCTACCCGAACGACCCGAACGGCAGCCTGTTCAGCACGGCGCTGGGGCTGGGACGCCCGCTCACGGATGCGGAAATCGCGACCATCAAGCACCATCGCCCGTTTGTGCGCCTCACGCCTGCTGGCGCGTTCCTCTTCTGGACAGGCGAGGTCATCCTGCGCAACCAGAAGTACGAACTGCTGTTCTATGTGCCTGTAGGTACAGGAACTGGCGCGCCGTTGGGCAACCCGCAGGCGGTACCGTTAGACCCCGTCGCACCGCGTTCCAGCCTCTCCATCACAGGCGTGGACGGCGTGGGCAACTGGCTGTTCTATGTCGCTGCGCCAACAGGACGCAGCCAAATCTTCTACATCGCGTCAGAGGGCGATAGGTTCGCCAGCTGGCGTCGCGAGCAACGGCTGCCCCTCTCGCCCATCGTGCGCTCGGTGGAGAGCGTGAGCGCGAACATCTACCGCGTCAGCGCGAACAACACGAACTTCATCTACCTGGCGGATGTCTACTTCATCGGCACAGTTGGCGACCGCAACGAGTCGGAGGTACTCCTGCAACGCTTCTGCGTGAACCCCAACACGGAGCAACGGAGCAGCCTCAATTTGTTCTCCTTCACGGACAACCGACTGAGCGACTTCCTCACAGAAGCGCAGATTGGGTTCCTGCGGGAGCGACTCCTCCCGCGAGTTGTCGACGAGGTCGCCCAGAAAGACGCTGATCAGAATGTGTGGCGCGTGCGCCACCTCGACTGGGCGTTCATCAGGAGCGGCTGGAACAGCGACCCGAATGCGCCCGATCTCGACATCAAGGTCGATGGCGTCTCCATCCTGCTGATGCGCGACCCTAACAACCCGAGGCAGTTCGTGCTGCAACGACCAATCGTGGACGAGCAGACAGGGCTGCTGCAGTTCGAGTTCAACCAGCCTGTGTTGAACGGCGGTGGGCAGGTGGTTGACCTGCGCCCGCGTGGGCGCATCGTGATAGACCCGAATAACGGCACGATACGCTTCGTGAACTTCGCACCGCGCCTAAACGACCTCGTGACGGTCACCTACCGCCCGCGCGTGTACCGTATCAGCGCGATTGCGCCTGGCTCGGCAGGAACCTACTCGCAGCTGCGCACCGTGTTCCAGCGCACCATGAACCCGCGCCATCGGCTGGATGCGCTTGGCGAATCGCCTGTGCGTAAGGGTGCAAACAACGGCGCGTGCGCGCTGACCGACCGCCCACCTGTGGATCGCGTGTGGGTGTTCTTCCGTCGCACGAGCGCGCCGCCGAACAGCTCGGGCAACTTCTTCTTCAAGACGCTGCGCCCAGGCGTGCGCCTGCAAGCGCCGATACTGACCCAATTCGGGCGCGTGCCTGTCCAAACAGGCGCGTTTACCCTTGCGCAAGGCACGAACCATGTGGTGGTGCAGAATAGTGTGGCAGGTGCAGGGCTGGGCTTCTACGAGTACGACGCGCTGCGCGGCAATATCTACTTCACCACAGAAGACCTTGGCAAGGAGGTCGTGGTACGCTACCTTACCCGCGACCGCGCAGGCAACATTGTGGAGCTGGAAGAGAGACAGGTCGTGCGCTGGATCGACGAGGGCAACCTTGCACGCTCCTTCGCCACTGATGTAGAGTACACCTCGCCCGTGCCGATTGACCTGCCAACCAACGAGCTGTACCTGTGGGCGATGCCGAATGTGGAGTTCCGCGCGCCAGGTAGCCTCTTCGGCGACATCTACGGCGGACTCGACGAGTCGCTGCTGCTCTTCTGGAGCAGCACGCGCAACGGCGTGGGCAACATCTACGGCGGCGCGATGCAACCGCGCTTCTACATCAGCCCGTTTGACCCTGACCAAGACTAATCAAGCAATCAGGGGGAACCGAGCAGGTGCGCTCTCGGTTCCCCATGTCATGAGCTCTGGACGCGGGGTTATACCAATCGCGCGGTCAGAGTTTATGAATTGCCCCCCTCCTTTAGGTTCCCCCCGCTTCGCGAGCTGATAAGGGTACATCGGTTCGGCACAGAATCGCTGCGGCAGGGGCGATTTCCCCCAGCGGATGTGTGAGCAGGCAGGCGCGCCTTTTTGCCCTCACCCCCTTTGTCCCCCTCTCCCGCCTCGCGGGAGAGGGGGATTGTGGAGTGCGGAAGCGCAGCTTCCGCCTGATGCTGAAGCTGCCGCTTCAGCACTCCAAACATGTCCGCGCTCGGCTCACCCCTCTCCCACATCGTGGGAGAGGGGCTGGGGGTGAGGGCGGAAAAGCGCGCGCTCCATGTCCATAGCGAACCCAAGGAATGTACCCTTACAAGCCCCGTTGCTTGCGCTCGCGTTTAGGTTTGGACGCGCTGCCATCGTCGGCTTCTGCCTGCGTCTCGGCGCCGTCCGTCGCCGCCTCTGTAGCGGGCGCGTCCGCCTCGCCTGCGGCGGGACGCAGGGTAATTTCGAGGGCAGGCGCGTCGGGCGAGGATTCGGCAACGCGCAGGGTGATTTCCGTGTTGGGCATGTCGCCGTCGGTTGCCTGCGCCTCGCCGTCGTCCGCTGCCAACTCCTCTTTGAAGAGCGTCTCCAGCGTCGGCTCGCGTGTTTCGACGACCGCTGCCGCCTCGTCGGCGCGGGCACCCCACTCGAACTTCGGCTCAAAGCGCGGCTTCACATAGCCCGTACCCGCAGGAATCAGCCGCCCGATAATCACATTCTCCTTCAAGCCGACCAGTTCGTCCACCTTGCCGCGCACCGCCGCCTCCGTAAGCGCTTTGACCGTACGCTGGAACGACGCCGCCGACAAAAACGACTCGGTCTGCTGCGCCGCCTCCGAGACGCCCAGCAGCACCCACTCGGCAGTCGCGGGTCGTCCGCCCTCGGCGATGACCTTGCGATTGGCATCCTCGAACACAAAGCGGTCTACCGTCTGTCCAGGCAGGAAGTAGGTGTCGCCGGGGTCAATCACGCGCCGCTTGCGCAGCATCTGGCGGATGATGACCTCCAGGTGCTTGTCGTCGATGTCGACGCCCTGCGCCTTGTAGACCGCCTGAATCTCGCGGATGAGGTACTCCTGCACGCCGCGCACCCCGCGCAGGCGCAGCAGCTCGTGCGGGTTCAGCGGTCCAGGCGTCAAGCGGTCGCCTGCCAGCACTGTGTCGCCCTTGACCACCTCCAGCGAGCCTTGCGGGGGTACCAGCACCGCGTCCAGCACCGTGACCGCTTGGACGCCTGCCTCCAGAAGGCGCGTCAGGTGCGCAGCGCGAATCTCGTCCATCTCGCTGACGATGGGGTTGCCCGTGCGCGGGTCTTCGATGGTCTGCAGGCTCATCTTGCCGACGAGCAGGTCGCCGACGGGCAGCGTGGCTTTGATGACCACCCAGCGCCCGACGGAGCGGATAATGTCCACCACCTCGCCTTCGTAGTCGACGGTGATGGCTTCGCCTTTGGGCTTACGCGCCTCGAACAGCTCCTCGACGCGGTTGATGCCCGAGTTGGGCGGCTCTTGCAGTTTGGCGAGTCGGCGCAACGAGTCGCGCGTGCGCTTTTCGAGCTTCTCTTCGCCCTCGCTGGGTTCTTCGGTCGCAAGCACAGGCACGGGCTTGCCCAACTGGTTCGCGGCGACTTTGAGCAGCACCATCTTTTGGTCTTTGCTGAGGTCGAGGGCTTCTTGGGCAGCGCCGCGCTCTTCCAGTTCGGTAGCCGTCAGGGCGCGTCCCGCGCCGACCTTGAAGCCTGCGATTTGCTGCCCTGCGCCTGCCACGCCGCCCGTGTGGAACACGCGCATCGTCAGCTGCGTGCCAGGTTCGCCGATGGACTCGGCGGCGATGATGCCGACCGCCGTGCCCAGCTCCACAGGGCGCAGCGTGCCCATATCCAGCCCGTAGCACTTGGCGCACACACCTTGGCGCGTGTTGCAGGTGAGCGGCGAGCGGATGGGCACGCCCACGCGATCATGCTCGACCCACTCGTAGCCCGCTTGGAGCCACAGGTCGCGGATAGCATCGCGTCGCGCGTGCAGGCGATCCAGCGTCTCCTGCGTGAGCGTATCATCCGGTTCCAGCAGCGCCTCGCCCGTGATGGGGTCGCGCAGTGGCTGGTCGTCTGGGGGCATAAACAGTTCGCCCTCGTCTTTGCCCGACAGTTCGCGCAGCGTCTGGGTGAACTGTTCGGTCGCCTGCGCCAGCGCGTCGATCTCGGCAGCGACCGCTTCGGGGATGATTTCGTTCTCGGCGACGAGCGGTTCGCCCGTGATGGGGTGGCGCAGGTCGCGTCGGGCGGTGCGCCCGCGAATGCGCTGGAACAGCGGTTCGATGAGGTCGCCCTCGCGCTCGATGCCGCTGACGACGATGCCTTCAGGCGTGCCGCAGTCGTGTTCGCGGATGACCACATCCTGCGCCACATCGCACATGCGGCGGGTGAGGTAGCCTGCGTTGGCGGTCAGCAGCGCGGTGCTTGCCAGCCCGCGCCGTGCGCCGTAGCCCGACACGAAGTATTCCAGCGTGGTCAGCCCCTCTTGGAAGTTGTGCTGCACGGGCAACTCCTCGACCAGTCGCTCGCCGCCCGAACGGAAGTCGAACCCGCCCATCATCAAGCCGCGCATGCCCACCAGCTGCGCCAGCTGTTTCGTGGAGCCGCGCGCGCCCGAGTCGGTGATGATAAACAGCGGGTTATTGGCGCCCAGCTCTTGCATCATCACTTTGGACACCTCTTCGTACACGCGCTGCCAGAGCTGGATTTTGCGCTGGCGCTTCTCGTCCTGCGTCAGCTCGCCGCGATCATACAGCTCGTCAATCAGGCGTGCCTCTTGCGAGGCTTTTTGTAGGATGGCGTCGCGCTGCGCAGGAATCGCCATATCGGTCAGCGCAAAGGTAATCCCGCCGCGCAGCCCCCACTCGAAGCCCAGCGCCTTCAGGTCATCCAAGAAGCGCACGGTACGCGCGTGCCCGCAGGTCTGGTACACCGCGCGAATTACTGCCGAGAGCATCTTCTTGTTGTAGACCACATTCAGCCAGTCAGGGTGATAGCGCAGCGTGTCGGGCATGATTTCGTGGAACATCAGTCGCCCGATGGTGGTCTGCACGAATTCGGGTTCGGGGGCGTTCGGACGCACAAGGCGCACCTCGATGGGCTCGTGCAGTCGCGCGTCGCCGCGTTCGAACGCCAGCCGCGCCTCTTCGGGGTTCGCAAAGCGGTAGCGAATTTCTGTTTGGCGCTGCGGGTCGTTCATCGTGAGGTAGTACGCGCCCAGCACGATGTCCTGCAGGGGCGAGACTACAGGCGAGCCGTCGGCGGGCTTGAACAGGTTGTGCGTGGAGAGCATCAGCGTGCGCGCCTCTGCCTGCGCGGGGAACGACAGCGGCACATGCACCGCCATCTGGTCGCCGTCGAAGTCGGCGTTGTAGGCGTGGCACACCAGCGGGTGGAGCTGAATCGCCTTGCCCTCCACCAGCACAGGCTCGAACGCCTGAATGCCCAAGCGGTGCAGCGTCGGCGCGCGGTTCAGCAGCACGGGATGCTCCTTGATGACCGACTCCAGCGCCTTCCACACTTCGGGCAGCTGACGGTCGATGGCGTTCTTGGCGTTTTTGACATTGTTGGCGAGTTGGTCGCGGATCAGCCGTTGCATCACGAACGGCTTGAACAGCTCCAGCGCCATCTCTTTGGGCAGCCCGCACTGGTGCAGTTGCAGCGTCGGTCCGACCACGATCACCGAGCGTCCCGAATAGTCCACGCGCTTGCCGAGCAGGTTCTTGCGGAAGCGTCCCTCCTTGCCCTTGAGCATATCGGAGAGCGACTTGAGCGGGCGTCCGCCTGTGCCTGTGACGGGCTTGGAGCGCTTGCTGTTGTCGATGAGCGCGTCCACCGCCTCTTGGAGCAGTCGCTTCTCGGAGTTAAGGATGCTCTTGGGCGCGCGGATTTCCATGATTTTGCGCAGGCGGTTGTTGCGGTTCACGATGCGCCGATACAGGTCGTTGAGGTCGCTGGTGGCGAACCGCCCGCCGTCGAGTTGCACCATCGGGCGCAGTTCGGGCGGCAGCACGGGCACAGCGTCCAGAATCATCCATTCGGGGCGCGTCTTGCTGTTTTTGAACGCCTCGACGATTTCCAGGCGTTTGATGGCGCGGGCGCGGCGCGTGCCCTGCGTCTTGCTGATTTCCTCGCGCAGCTCGCGATCGAGCTTTTCGAGGTCAATCTCCCGAAGCAGCTCGCGGATCGCTTCCGCGCCCTGCCCGACGCGCACCAGCGGGCGCAGGTCGCGCTGCAGCCTGCGCGCACCCGTAATCAAGAGATGCTCAATCGCCTGCCAGCTGCTCTCGTCCAGCAGTTCGTAGCGCTGCAGTTTGGCGAGCCGTTCGATGGCTTTCTCCATCTCCTCCAGCAGGCGGGCGCGCTCGCGCCGTTCGCTCTCTTTGCGGCTTTCGTACATCCGCACGCGCTCCGCGATTTGCTGTTCGGTGAGCGTGTCGGCTCCCTCTTTCAGCTCGCGTTCCAGCCGCGCGTCCAGCTCCAGAAACACGCGCTCGATCTCGTCGTCGAAGTTGCGCTTGGCTTCGTCGACCATCCGCTGCAGGTCGCCGAGGTTCTGCTCGATGCCCGCGCGGTCGATGTCGATGACCATGTAGTTGGTGAAGTAGATGACTTTTTCGAGTTGGCGCGGCGAGATGTCGAGCAGCAGTCCCAGCGGGCTGGGCGGCTGCCCTTTGAGGTACCACAGGTGGCACACGGGCGCGGCGAGTTCAATGTGTCCCATCCGTTCGCGTCGCACGCGCGCGCGCGTGACCTCTACGCCGCACCGCTCGCAGCGGATGCCCTTGTTTTTGACGCGCTTATAGCGTCCGCAGGAGCATTCCCAGTCGCGCGTGGGACCGAAGATGCGTTCACAAAACAGCCCGTCGCGTTCGGGCTTGAAGGTGCGATAGTTGATGGTTTCGGGCTTTTTGACTTCGCCATACGACCACGCCCGAATATCATCGGGCGAGGCGAGACCGATTTTGAGCGCCTTGATACGCGAGATGTCCGCCATAGAATCTTCACCTCACAGCGTGCTGTCCGTTGCGGCGCTGGGCTGCAGGTCGCCCAGCACGGGTTTGGGCTTCGGTTCGTCGAGCATGTCGAGGTCTTCGAGGCTGCGCAGGTCGTGCGCGACATCGTTCTCATCGACGATTTGCACCTTGAGACCGAGCGCGCGCAGCTCGTTGACCAGAATCTTGAACGATTCGGGCACGGAGGGCTGAATCACGGGCGCGCCTTTGATGATGGCTTCGAAGGTGTGGATGCGCCCGTTCACATCGTCCGATTTGATGGTTAGCATCTCCTGCAGGGTGTGCGCTGCGCCGTAGGCTTCCAGTGCCCAGACCTCCATCTCGCCCAGTCGCTGCCCGCCGAACTGCGCCTTGCCGCCCAGCGGCTGCTGCGTGACCAGCGAGTAGGGTCCAATCGAGCGGGCGTGGATTTTCTCCTCCGCAAGGTGTTCCAGCTTGAGGATGTAGAGGTAGCCGACGGCGACGGGGTTGCCGAACGGTTCGCCTGTGCGTCCATCGCGCAGGATGACCTTGCCCGTTTCGGGGTCGAAGCCCGCGCGGTCGATGGCGCGCTGGCGGATGGCGTCTACCAGCGCGTCGACGCTGGGCGTCTTTTTGTCGGCGAACGCCAAGCGTCGCGCCAGGTGTGCGCGCGCTTCGTCGGACGCCGACTCGATGGCGCGGCGCACTGCATCCAGCGCGTCTGCGAAGGTCGCGCGATAGCCCCACTCAATCGGGTTGCCCGCCTCATCGCGCAGGTTCAACTCATGGTCAAGTAGGATGCGCAGCGCGTTGCGGCGCAGGCGGTCGGCGAGGTGGTGCATTTCTTGCTTGATCTCTTCGGGCGTCGAGCTTTGGAACACAGGCGTGCGGAACCGTATGCCCAGCTGCTTAGCGACCAGCCCCAAGTGGAACTCCAGAATCTGCCCGATGTTCATGCGCGAGGGCACGCCGAGCGGGTTCAGCACGATGTCGATGGGCGTGCCGTCCATCAGGAAGGGCATGTCCTCGACGGGCTGGATTTTGGAGATGACGCCCTTATTGCCGTGCCGTCCTGCCATCTTGTCGCCTTCGGTGAGCGGTCGGCGCGTGGCGACCGTGACGCGCACGCGGTGGTTCACGCTGGGCGGCAGTTCGTCCTCCTCCAGCTGCCTGAGCGCGCCGTTGCAGCGCGGGCAGGATTTGGTCTCCATCGGTTTGGAACGGTAGAACAGGCTCTTGCAGCTTTGGCACTCGTAGCGGAAGCGAGCGAACTGCGTCACGCGCACCACATAACCACGCTCGCCGTGCGGCAGGCGCAACGAGACATCGCGCATCTCTTCCGCTTTGCCGCCGAAGATGATGCGCACCAGCTTCTGCTCGGTGGACGCTTCGGTCTGCCCTTTGGGTTGGATTTTGCCGACCAGTAGGTCTTCGTGTTTGACCTCCGCGCCGAGTCGGATGATGCCGTTCTCGTCGAGGTCGCGTCGCGCCTCCTCGCCCACATTCGGGATGTCGCTGGTAATCTCTTCGGGACCCAGCTTGGTCTCGGTAGCGTCGGTCTGGTGGCTTTCGAGGTGGATGCTGGTGTAGGTGTCGTCGTACAGCAGTCGCTGCGAGACGAACACGGCGTCCTCGTAGTTGTAGCCGCCTGCGGGCAGGAACGCGACCAAGATGTTGCGTCCCAGCGCGAGTTCGCCGTTCTCGGTGGAAGGACCGTCGGCGATGACATCGCCTGCCCGCACTCGCTGCCCCAGCTTGACTTTGGGCAGGAAAGTGAAACAGGTGCCCTTGTTCGATTGCACCAGGTGCGGCAGTTTGTAGATATCCTCAATCGGGTTGCCTTTCTCGTCTGTTTCGTCTTCGCGCTCGATACGGATTTCGGTTGCCGAGACATACTTGACTCGCCCATCAGCGCGCGCGGTGATCAGGCTCTGTGCGTATTTAGCGGCGTATCGTTCGATTCCCGTATGCACCAGCGGTGCTTCAGGGTTGATGAGTGGCACGCCCTGACGCTGCATGTTGGAGCCCATCAGCGCGCGTCCCGCGTCATCGTGTTCCAAAAACGCAATCATCGTTGCCGAGGTAGAGAACACCTGCGCGGGGTCGACATCCATATATTGCACCTGCTCGCGCGGCACGATAGGGTACTCGTCGCGCCAGCGCACCTGCACCATTTCGGGCAGTGCGCCGTCCTCGCCGATGGGGGTGTCGGCGGGCGCGATGTACGCGCTCTCGTCCTCGTCGGCGGGCAGGTAGACCACCTCGTCGGTCACCTTGCCGTCCACCACCTTGCGGTAGGGTGTGCGCAAAAAGCCGAACTCGTCCACTTTGGCGTACAGCGTCATCTGGTTGACCAGCCCGATGTTCTGTCCTTCAGGCGTCTCGATGGGGCAGATGCGCCCGTACTGGGAGGGCGTGATGTTGCGCACTTGGGGCGGGATGCTCTGACGGTTCAGCCCGCCTGGGCCCAGCACCGACAGGCGTCGCTTGTTTGCCAGTTCCGACAGCGGGTTCGTCTGATCCATGAAGGTGCTGAGCGGGTTTTGGGAGAAGAAGGTTTGTAGCGCGCTGGCGACGGGCTTGACGCTCAGCACCACATTCGGCAGGATTTGGCTCACATCGTCGGCGGCGCTCATCTTTTCGCGGGCGGTCTTTTCGAGTTTGAGGAACGCCGCGCGCAGGTGCGCCTGCAGCAGCTCGCCCACAGACCGCACGCGCTTGTTCGCCAGATGGTCGGTGTCTTCGTAGTCGTGCTTATCTTCCGCCATCTCCAGCAGGTGGCGCAGCGCAAGCAGCAGGTCGGGCACGGTCAGGTGGCGCACCTCGTTGGGGATGCCGTGTCGCAGCTTGCGGGTGATTTGGTAGCGTCCGACGCGCCCCAAGTCGTAGCGGCGCGGATCCAGCACCAGGCTGTAGAACAGGCTGCGCACGCTCTCTTCGGTGGCGGGGTCGCCAGGGCGCATGCGGCGGAAGAAGTCCAGCACTGCCTCGCGCGAGTCGCTGGTCGGGTCGGCGTCGAAGGTCGCCTTGAGCAGCGGGGGCAACTCCACATCGCCGCCCTGCACCTCGACGAAGCGCACGGGCACTTCGGGCAGCTTGAGTTTCTCGATGGCTTTGGCGGCTTTTTCGTCGATGGTCGCGCCTGCCTCGACGATGACCTTGCCGCGCGTGTTTTTGATGGTTGCGGCAGCGGTTTTGCCAATCAGATCCGCCGCGCGCGGCGCGTGTAGGGTGAACTCGTGCAGGATTTCGCGTCGCTCGCGCGGGCGACCGAACATCGCGGCGATGGCGTCGTTGGTCAAGCCCAGCACGGGGTCATAGGGCGGCTCGCACTTGACGCGCAGCGCGCGCGCGTCGGCGGGCAAGTTCTCCAGCAGGTCAAGCGTCAGCACATCGCCAGGCTCCAGCAGCGTGCGCCCCGCATGCACTACATCCTCCAGAATACGCCAGCCGACGGCGCGCTCCAGCTCCAGCTCGGCGGGCACGCGCGCCTCCTCGTAGTGGGCAAACGCCTTGATAATCTGCGTGATGGGCAGGTGCTTCGACTGGTGCACCTTCAGGCGAATCACATTCTGCGGGTCGGTGCCGCCGTCCAGCCACGGTCCTTCGGCGGGGATGATCTGCATCTGCAGCACCTTGCCGAACGCGCGCGACATCATCTCGCGCCCTGTGCTGGAGAGGTACGGCGACGGAAAGTGAATACCCGCCGTGCGGTTCAGCTGGCTGATAATCACCCGCTCGCGCCCATTGACGATAAATGTACCCCCATCCGTCATCAGCGGTAGGTCGCCCAAGTAAATCTCGCTCTCTTGCACCTCGCCGTCTACTTTGCCGAAGCGTACCTTCACGCGCAGCGGAATGTCGAAGGTCATCTCGCGCTCGCGGCACTCCTCGACCGAGTATTTCGGCTCGCCCAGACAATAGTCGCCAAACTCCAGGAAGTAGTTGCCCGTCATGTCGTAGATGGGCGAAAAGGTCTGAAACAGCTCTTTGAGTCCTTCCTCCAAAAACCAGCGGTAAGAGTTGTATTGAATCTCGATAAGGTTCGGCGGCTCCAGAACTTCACGAATGCGCTTTCGGTTGTGTCGCACAATCCGCATACGGTACCCTCCACAGGCGCAAATTTGCCCAGTCTAAAAGTATACCCTACGCGATGGCGGGGTTGTCAAGGGGGAGGGGCGCATGCGCCAACACATCGTTTACACCCGCCCCTGCTCCCCATCCTCTACCCACACTTGAAAAAAGCAGGCGCACCTCCTGTAGAATCTCTTATGCAACACGCACAACAGGAGGCACGCCAACGATGGAACTTACCTATCAGGAGGTATACCACATGAACCCTACCGAAGCACGCAAACGCATCATCCACATCTACCAACAGACCCAAAACTACTGCGAAACCGCACGACGATGCCACACCTCCCCACAACTCGTGCGCAAGTGGGTCAAACGCTACCAACAATACGGCGAGCAAGGACTGCACGACCTGCCCAAAACCCCCAAACGCCAACCCAGAAAAACCGACCCCGACATAGAGCAGCGTGTGCTGCAACGCCACCAAAAAACCCACTACGGACGCCAACGCCTCGCCCGACACCTCGCCCAACACGGCATTCACCTCTCCCCCAACACCATCCGACACATCCTCAAACGCCACGCACCAGCAACCAGCCGTCCCCGCAAACCGCGCCGACGCTTCTATCCCGCGCACTGGGCGTGGGAGAGCCAAGAACCGTTTACGCTCATCCAAGCCGATGTCAAAGCCATCTACGACAAGGGCACGCTCGGCACCGAACGCTGGGATCACCTGCGCAAGCGTCGCTTGCCGCGCTACCAGTGGACTTTCCTTGAGAGCCGCACGCGCCTGCGCCTTTTAGCGTTCAGCCGTGAGATTTCTACGCTGCACGGGATGGCGTTTTTGAGTTTGGCAGTGAGTTGGCTGCGGCTGTGCGGGGTGCCAACCGAAATGACTATCCAGACCGACTGGGGCGAGGAGCGGGGTGGGTCGAACCCTGACAAAATCGCTCGTTTGGAGGCAGAGTTTTTGCGTCCGTTGGGGGCGCAGTTGGGGCGCATTCCGCTGGGGCGCAAAGAGTATAATGGTCGTGTGGAGCGCAGTCATCGGACGGACGACGAGGAGTTTTACTTGCCGTGCGTGTTGTCGTTGGACACGGTGGAGGCGTTTTTGGGTGCGGGCTTGGGGTGGCTGTATCACTACAACTACGAGCGTGTGCATTCTGGGTATGGGATGGAGGGTCGGACGCCGTATGGGTGTTGTGTGGCGTTGGGTTTTGAGGGTTCGGCGTATGTGGGGTTGATGCCTGTAGTGTTATTGGACGATATAGTGTTAGAATGGTCGCGTCAGGGCGTTCCAGCTGTCAACGATGTGTTGACCCATTACATTGGGCGGCTATGTGGGGGGAATTTGCCCCTGAATCCACTACTTGTAGGCGTTGCTCGGTTCTCACGGCTCGTGCAGGTATGCTTCCAGTTTCTGGCGGAGCAGTTCGCGGGCGCGGTGCAGGCGCGCTTTGACCGCCGCTTGTGTGATGCCCAGCCGTTGCGCCGTCTCTTCGGTGGAGAGTTCCTCGATATCGCGCAGCACCAGCACGGGGCGCAGCGAATCGGGCAGCTCTGCTATGGCTTGCTGCACGCGCTCGCGCAGGTCGTTCTCAATCACAAGCGCCTCGGGGTCTTGCGCGTGTTGGTCAATCAGTTGGCGCAGGATGGCTTGCCCCTCTTCGGTGTTCAGTGGGTCGTCCAGCGAGTAGAAGCGGTCTAAGTCGCGTCGGGCGCGGATGCAAAGCCGCCGCGCGATAGTATAGAGCCATGTGGCGAAGTTGGCGTCGCCGCGAAACTGCTGCAGCGCCTTGAAGGCGTTCAGCAGCGCGTCTTGCAACACATCGTGCGTCGTGTCGGGGTTGCCCCCGCAGGCGCGTAGCAGCGAGCGGAACACCTTGTCGCGATGGCGCGCCCAGAGCCGATCGAACGCCTCGTTGTCGCCTTGCTTAGCAGCCTCAATCAATTCGGTATCGTCGCTCATACTCTTAATTACGCGGTTTGCCGAAAGTATGCACTTCACCCGTCAGCGGAATCAGGGTGGGATATGCCACCATGTTCACATAGCGCCGACGGTACGCGCCGCCTGAGTTGCGCGCCAGTTCCTGCGCCTTGCCCAGCGATTCGAGCCACGCTGGGTTGGAATTGAACCCCGCCTCTTTGAGGGGGTTGGGGTCGAGCGCGTAGCCCCACACGATGATGCGGGCGACTGTTTGCTCGGCTTCAGAAGCGCGCTCGGTCGCTTGCTGCACTTCTTGGAGCAGCGCTTGAAAGTCGGTTTCGGGGTCAAGCCAGCAGGCAGCGTCGATGGCGCGCGCCCTGCCTGCGCTGTAGTAGCGCAACCACTCCGCCAAGCGCGTGGCGGCGACCATCACATCGCCTGTGCGTGCCCCTGGAGCGAACGCCTCCGCCTCTTGACGCTCGGTGTCGTACTCGGTGGAGCGCAGGGTTGCGACCTTTATCAGCCCGAACAGCAGCAGCACGACCACCAGTGCAGGCGCTGCCAGACTGAGACGGCGCACATCCTCATCCACATAACTGCCGAGCCAGCCGCCCAGCCCCACAATCGCCCAAAACAGCGTCCATAAGTAGAACGCCTGCCGATCACCCTGCCACAGCACCAGCACAATCAGCGCGAGCAGCAGGGTTAGCCCGCCCACGCCGCGCACCGCGCCCACCAGCCGCTCGGTCGGCACGCGCTCGCCCGACAACCGTATCACTCCCAGCACAATCACGAACGCCAGCGCCAACAGCAAAAACAGCCCCTTGATCAGCGTGATGAACCGCCCTTGCACATAGTATTGATACACATCGCGCACGCGGAACGGCTGCCCCAGCGCGAGGATCGCGTTTTGCGCCTGCTCGCCCATCGCGCGCCAGTACAGCCCCGAATAGCGTGGGATGTCCGCCGCGCTTGCGCCCTCGCCCGTCCAGAACCACTCCACAATCGACGGTTTGGGTCGCGTCGCGCCGCCGACCTGCACTGTGCTGGGCAAGACGGCAAAGTAGACGACCAGGTAGCCCACGAGCGCGACGCCCACTGCTGCGCCTAATAGCCCCGCGCCGCTGCCCCGACGCAGACCGAGGATGCCGACCGCCAGCGCGGGCAGCAGCGCGAACAGGTTCACCAGCCCCAGCACGCCCGCCAACACGCCCAGCCGCGTCCCGCCCGCCGCATCCAACTCGCGCTCTGCCAGCCAGCGAATCGCGTTTAGCCCCCACCATGCCGTTAGCAACAGCGAAAGCGCCGCTACAGGCAACATCGTCGCGCTCACCCACGCGACATTCGTCCCATAAAACAGGAAGGTGAGCCAACCACGCAACCCCACGCTCAGCCCCGCCAAACGCAGGATCCGATACAATATCAGCCCCGACGCCCAGATGCTCAGCGCGCCCACCATCTGCGCCGCGTCCACCAACGGCAACGCGACCTTCAGCGGCAGTGTGACCAACCACAATAGCAGCACGCCCAACACGCTATGCCCGCTCCACCAAGTCGTCGAGGCGCGACTGATGCCCTCTGCGACCGCCGCAATCTGGCGCAGACCCTCGTAGTCGATATAGTACGAGCGCAACACGATGCACAGCAGCGCGTACACGACGCTGCCCAGCCATATCCCAAGCGGGATGCCCAGAATCTCCCTCCGTAGCATGCGTTCACTCCGTGTAGGTGGCGATATGGCGCAGCAGGTCTTTCACCTGCTCGCGCGTCGGCGAGACGGGGTTGAACAGAATCGAGCCGTCCGCCAGCGTCAGGTCGGCAAGCGTCTCCAAGTCGCTTTCGGAGACCTCCACCCCGACATCGATCAGGTGCGCGGGCAGCCCGACTTCGCTCATCAGTTGGCGCACGCGCAGCACGGCGTCTTCGGCGGTGAAGGTCTTGTCCCACACGCCGCCTTGCACCACGGCGCCAGGCATCGGCACGACCTCCGATTGCACATGCGCGTAGCCCATCACCTGCGCGATTTCCTCGAACCGCTCGCGTCGGCTTTCGAGGTTGAAGTGCATCGCCACAGGCAGCGCGAGCGCGCAGCACAGCCCGTGCGGGAGGTTATACAGCCCGCCCAGCGCGTGCGCCAGTGCGTGCGCCAGCCCGACCATGCTGTTGTTGAACGCTGCACCCGCAATCGTCGCGGCGAACGCCATCGCCCCACGCGCTTCGATGTCCTCGCCCCCGTCGGCGACGGCACGCGGCAAGTAGCGCGTGATCAGCCGTATCGCCTCGAACGCCAGCATGTCCGAGAACGGGTTCGCCTGCAGGTCGACAATCGCTTCGATAGCGTGTGTGAGCGCGTCCAGCCCCGTCTGCGCCGTGGCGTCGGGGGGCAGGTTGCGCGTCATCTCGGGGTCGACAATCGCCAAGTGGGGCGCGAGGTGGCGACTCAGCACGGGCATCTTTTGGCGTTTGCCCGCGTCGGTGAACATCGCGATGAAGGTGACCTCGCTGCCCGTGCCCGCCGTAGTAGGGATAGCGACCAGCGGCTTGCACGGCGCGGGGACGGTGTCCGTGCCCTCGTAGTCGCGCACGCGCCCGCCATGCGTGCGGATGGCGTTGATGAGCTTCGCGCTGTCCATCACGCTGCCTCCGCCGACAGCAATCACCACATCGACCGCCTGCGCGTCGGGAACCGCCGACTCGATGCTTTCAATCGTGGGGTTGGGCACGACGCCCGTGTAGAGGCTGTAGCGCACACCCTGCGCCTGCAACTGCGCCTCCACAGGCTGCGTCAGACCCGCCGCGTGGACGCCCGCGTCCGTGACGATGAGCGCGCTTGCCCAACCGTTCAAACTGCACTCGAAGCCCAAGTTCTCCACTGCGCCCTGCCCAAACAGCAGGCGCGTCGGCATTTCGAAGCCGAATATCGTGCGTAGCATGGCGCTATGGGCATTCGGCGCGGGCACGGGGATTCCTGCTATGCGGCGTCGACGGCGATTGTGCCACCCCTGCCGCCCGTGCATTGCATGGTATCCTATTGCCCGATGGAGACCCCAATCGGCGCGCACGAGCAGGTCGCGATTCTGGACTTCGGCGGGCAATACACGCAGTTGATTGCGCGGCGCGTGCGCGAGTGCAATGTGTTCTGCGAGATTCTGCCGTATGATACGCCTCTGCCTGACCTGCGTGCCCGTCGACCGAAGGGGATTATCCTGTCGGGCGGTCCCGCAAGTGTTTACGAGCCGAATGCCCCGCGCGTTGACCCTGAACTGTTCATGCTGGGCATCCCCGTGCTGGGCATCTGCTACGGGCATCAGTTGATGGCGCATCTGCTGGGGGGCACAGTACAGCCCGCCGCGCAGCGCGAGTACGGGCGCACGCTGCTGACCGTCGTGCATGCTGAACCGCTGTTCGAGCAGCTGGACTTCCACCTGACCTGCTGGATGAGCCACGGCGACATGGTGCAGACGCCCCCGCCAGGCTTTATCGTGCTGGCGGAGACCGAGAACACGCCCGTCGCGGCG
Organism: Synechococcus sp. RC10B2; assembly: GCF_047502635.1. NCBI lineage: Bacteria > Bacillati > Cyanobacteriota > Cyanophyceae > Synechococcales > Synechococcaceae > Synechococcus > Synechococcus sp. RC10B2. The sequence goes on along the minus strand of NZ_JANSHO010000041.1, from coordinate 61,999 downwards.
ATGGGCGACCTGCAGCGACATCTCTACGGCGTGCAGTTCCATCCCGAAGTGGCGCACACGCCGTTCGGCATGCACCTGCTGCGCCAGTTCCTGTATGCGGTGTGCGGCTGCAAGGGCGACTGGACGATGCGCAACTTTATCGAGGAGAGCGTCGCCCGAATCCGCGCACAGGTGGGCAGCGAGCGCGTGCTGTGCGCCGTCAGCGGCGGCGTCGACTCCTGCACGGTCGCCGCGCTGGTGCAACGCGCCATCGGCGAGCAACTCACCTGCATCTTCGTCGATCACGGGCTGATGCGCGCGGGCGAGGCGGAGCAGGTACGGACGCTGTTCACGCAGCACTTCCCCAGCCGCCTGATTTTCGTGGACGCCCGCGAGCGGTTCCTGCAGCGACTGCAAGGCGTCGTCGACCCCGAACAGAAGCGCAAGGTCATCGGCGAGGAGTTCGTGCGCGTGTTCGAGGAGCATGCCGACGCGATTGGGCAGTGCCGCTACTTGGCGCAGGGCACGCTGTACCCCGATGTCATCGAGAGCGGCACGCGCCTTGCGGCGAAAATCAAGACGCACCATAATGTCGGCGGGCTGCCCGACTGGATGCGCATGGAACTCATCGAGCCGCTGCGCTACCTGTTCAAGGACGAGGTGCGCCGCGTCGCGCAGGAGTTGGGGCTGCCCCCCGAAATCGTGTGGCGGCAGCCGTTCCCTGGACCGGGCTTGGCGGTGCGCGTGCTGGGCGAGGTGACGGCGGAGAAGTTGGCGATTGTGCGCGCGGCGGACGCGATTCTGAACGAGGAACTCACGCGCACAGGCTGGGCGCAGCGCGTGTGGCAGGCGTTCGCCGTACTGCCCGATGTGCGTTCCGTCGGCGTAATGGGCGACCAGCGCACCTACCAGTACCCGATTGTGCTGCGCGTGGTGCATAGCGAGGACGCGATGACCGCCGAGCCTGCCGAGTTGCCATGGGACCTGCTGCTGCGCGTCGCCAACCGCATCAGCAACGAGGTCCCTGGCGTCAACCGCGTGCTGTACGACCTCAGTTCCAAACCCCCTGCGACGATTGAGTGGGAGTGATTACCGCTTCAAGTCCTTGGCGACGCTGAGCATCTCGTCGGCGGTCTGAATCGCGCGGGAGTTGACCTCGTAGGCGCGCTGCGCCATAATCAGGCGCACCATCTCGTCGACGATTTGCACATTCGAGGCTTCCAGCGCGCTGCTGGCGATGCTGCCGATGCCGTTGGTGCCCGGCGCGCCCTCAATCGGTTCGCCTGCGGCGGGCGTGAGGCGGTACAGGTTCATGCCAATCCGATTCAGCCCCGCAGGGTTCACAAACCGCACGAGCGTGATTTGTCCGAGTTCCTCGACGCCGTCTTGTCCGCCGCGCCGCACGCTAATCACCCCGTCGCGCCCGATCATGATTTGTTCGGCGTCGGGCGGGATGATGATTTCGGGTTCCAGCGGGTAGCCGTTGGAGGTGACCAGCCTGCCCTGCGCGTCCATTTTGAACCCGCCGTCGCGTGTGTAGGCGATTGCGCCGTCGGGCAGCAGCACCTTGAAAAAGCCGTCGCCCTCAATCGCCATATCGAGCGGGTTGCCCGTGACCTGCAGCGCGCCTGTCGTGAACAGCCCGTAGGTCGCCGCTGGGCGCGACCCCAGCCCGACCTGCAAGCCGCTGGGCAGTTGCGCGCCCCCCGCCGCCGTCGCCCCTGCAGGACGCAGCGTCTGGTACAGCAAGTCCTCGAAGTCCGCACGCACGGTCTTGAAGCCGTTCGTGTTCACATTCGCCAAGTTGTTCGCAATCACATCGATATTGAACTGCTGCGATTCCATACCCGCTGCGGCAGTGTGGAGTGCGCGTATCATCGGGTTGCCTCCTATACCTTCGGTAGTTCGTTGATGGCGCGTTCGAGCGTGCTGTCGTGCGCGTGGATGATTTTCTGGTGCGTTTCGTAGGCGCGGATGAGTTCGATCATCGTGACCATCTCGCGCACCATGTTCACATTCGAGGCTTCGAGGGCGCCTGCGACGACGCGCGGGTTGGCGATGGGTTGCGCTGCGCCGATGAAGTCGCCGTCGGGCGCTTTGGCGAGGTTGCCCTGCACGATAAGCAGTCGCCCGACGCGCGCCCCGTTCGCCAGTACCGCGCCGTCCTCGCCGATGTGTACGGTCGCGTTCGGGGGCACACGAATCGGCTGGTTGCCCTCGCCCAGCACGGGGTCGCCCGCGCGGGTGGTGAGGATACCGCCCGCGTTCAGTTGGAACGCGCCGTTGCGCGTGTAGCGGATGCCTTGTGGGGTCTGCACCGCGAAAAAGCCCGCGCCGTCGATGGCGACATCGAGCGGGTTGCCCGTCGTGGTGAGCGCGCCCTGCTGCAGATCAGTGTAGAGTTCGCGCAGGATTACCCCCGCCGAAAGCGCGCCAATCGGCTGCGAGCGCGTCCCCTGCACGCGATAGATCTGTCGTTCGTAGACCGCCCCGAAGGCGGGGCGGTCTGCCTTGAAGCCTGTGGTGTTCAGATTCGCCAGATTGTTGGCAATCGCGTCCTGCGCTTTTTGTCGGGCAGCCATTCCCTCGGCTGCCACATACAGTCCGCGTAGCATCAGCGGGCATTATCGGCGCAGGGATAGGCTTTCTGCAGTTCTGCGCGTTTGCCTTGGTATACTAACCCGCGCAGTGGGCACAGACCGACGAGACACCCATGAATCCCCGCGCGTTGTGCTGGGCATAGACGGCTGTCGGGCAGGCTGGCTGGCAGTGCGCCTTGTGGAGGCAGCGGGCGGACGCCTCACGCTGGACTACGCGCTGCACCCGCGCTTCGCGCCGATACTGGAGCAACATCTCGACGCGGCGGCGATTGCGGTAGATATGCCTATCGGTCTCTACGAGTCGGGTCGGGCGCGGGCGCGTCCCTGCGACCAGATTGCCCGCCAGCGGCTGGGCAGGCGCGCCTGCTGTGTGTTCATCCCGCCGACCCGCGCAATGCTGTGCGCCGAGTCGTATGCGCCGCTGCGCGAGCAGGGCTTGAGCGTGCAGGCGTACCACCTGATCCCGCGCATCCGCGAGCTGGACGCGCTACTGACCCCCGACCTGCAGGCGCGGGTGTGGGAGTCGCACCCTGAGCTGAGCTTTCTGGCGATGACAGGCGCGCCCATCGCCTCCCCGAAGCGCACGGAAGCGGGGCAAGCCGTGCGGATGGACGCCCTGCGCCGCGCGCTGGGCGAGTCGGGCGACGCGCTGGCGAGCCTGATGGCGGCGTTTCGGCAGAAGGTCGCGCCCACGCACGCGGGCATCGACGACCTGCTGGACGCCTGCGCCCTCGCATGGAGCGCGCTGCGCCACATCCGCGGCAAGTCGGAACTGTGCCTCGGCGACCCTGCCCACGACGCGCGCGGCTTGCAGATGGCTATTCGGTACTGAGCGGCAGCAACCCCAGCGTGAACCGCGCCGTCAAAAGCTGGTCGCCCAGTCGCCCGCCCGAAACGCCGACCAGCCCCGAATCGATGTCCTCGAAGTAGAAGAACGCGCCCACACTCATCCCCTCGGTGAGAAACGCGCCGTGCAACAAGCGGTGCTTCGGTACGGCAAGAACGAACGGATTAATCAGCGCGACATTCGGCTTGCCCAGCAGCACCTGCAGGTTAATCAGCAGCATAGTGTGAATCGCCTTCTGCCGCTGCTCGTCCGAGACGGGCTGGCTCATCTTGATAAACGCCTGATGGTCGGCGAAGTGGTCAAAGAAGTAGCGCATCACATCGGCGTGGTTCGGTTCCTGCTGCAACTTCCGCTTCAGCGTAGCGAATTTCTGATCGGTCATGGCGAACGCCTCCCCAGTGCCCCCACAATTCGCGCGACAGGTATACTCCTCCTGCCATTCGCGAAGGGAGTCGCGTCGCAATTTTGCAGGAGGCGCAGGCATGGTTCGAAACGGGATTGACCGACTGGAGTCGCATCTGGAGCCGTTGCGCAAGGCGCGGCTGGGCGTGATCACCAACCACACGGGGCTGACCGCCACACGCGAGCCGCTAATTGACCTGTTGCGACGGCTGGGCATCACGGTCGGCGCGCTGTTCAGCCCCGAACACGGCATTCGCGGGCAGCTGGACGAGACTGTGCCCGATAGCGTCGACGAGCGCACAGGGCTGCCGATTTACAGCCTCTACGGCGAGCGCAAAAAGCCTACCCCACAGCAGCTGGCGGGTGTGGACGCGCTGCTGTTCGACATCCAAGACATCGGCGCACGCTACTACACCTACATCTCCACCATGGGGCTGGCGATGGAAGCCGCCGCCGAGCGCAAAATCCCGTTCTATGTGCTGGATCGGGTGAACCCCATCGGCGGGCAGGTGGAAGGTCCGCTTGCCGACCCCGACCGCCTGTCGTTCACCGCCTACCACACGATTGCCCTGCGGCACGGGATGACCGTCGGCGAGCTGGCGCAGATGTTCAACATGGAGCGCGGCATCGGCGCAGACCTCACAGTCATTCCCTGCGAGGGCTGGAAGCGGCACATGCCCTACGACGCCTGTGGGCTGTATTGGACGAACCCGTCGCCGAACATGCGCCGCCTGCAGCAGGCGTTCCTGTATATCGGCGTCGGCGTGTGGGAGGGCACGAACCTGTCCGTCGGGCGCGGCACGGACACCCCCTTCGAGCTGGTCGGCGCGCCGTGGATTGACGGGCGCGCGCTGGCAGGGATGCTGAACGAGCTGCCCACCAGCGCAGGCGCGCGCGTTGTGCCGATGGTCTTCACCCCGACCAGCAGCGTCTACAAGGGCGTCGAGTGTCAGGGCGTGTCGGTGTTCATCACGAACCGCGAGCAGTTGCGCCCCTTCGCCTTTGGGATCGGGCTGGCGTACTGCCTGCGCAAGCTCTACCCGCGCGAATGGGAGGCGCACAAGTCGCTGGGGCTGCTGGCGAACCGCGAGGTGCACGCGATGCTGATGGACGGCGCGGAGCCTGAGCGCATCCTGCAGCGCTGCGCCCGCGACGAGGACGCCTTCCGACGCCGACGCGAGCCTTTCCTACGCTACGGGTGAATTTTTCGCGCGATTTTCCGTATAATAACTATGGGAGTCCACGCGCGGGACTCCGACAGCAACCCCAGGAAGGTTCCAACCGTCTAACCAGCGGAATCTGCGATTTTATGGGGCAACAACTATCAAAAACTTACAGGAGGCGTGACATGGCGAAGTTCACAATGATGGAGGTTGAGGCGATACTGAACCGCCTGGCAGGCGAGAAGGCGGAAGGGTTCCAGCGCGAGGTGCTGTATCCGCAGCTGGCGCGCGCGATGCGCACCCAACTGCCCGACAGTCAAGCGGTGCGCGACGCGCTGGCAGACCCGTACTATGCCTTCCGCGCGATGCTGGGCTACTATGCGTTCGCCAAGCGGGGCAACGACCGCGTGGAATATTCGGGCTTCGCGCTGCAGGCGCTGGACAAAGTGCTGCGGGGCGACAAGGCGAACTTCAGCGCGTTTCTGGCATCGGGCAATGCGCCTGAACAACTCTGGAACGCTTTTGTGCAGGTGTGCCAAGAGAACCAGCGCAAAATCAACGAGCAGCTGAACCGCGGGCTGATTGAAGGGCTGGCGGGCTACGCTGCGCGCCTGTACGCCGAAGACACCATCGGCAACATCTGGATGGACATCCAGCAGGCGATTGTGCAGTCGGGGCGCGTGGAGCCGATCCATCAGCGCATCACTGACATCAAGGGCATCGGACCCAAGGTCGGCGCGCTCGTGCTGCGCGATATGGTCGCCCTGTACGACTTGGAGAGCCGAATCGAGCCAGGCGACTACCACTACCTGCAGCCTGTGGACACTTGGATACGGCGCATCGGTCCGCTACTCAGCGACGAGATCGACGAGAAGACCGCCGACTGGGTGATTGCGGGCAAGTTGGCGAAGTTGTGCCGTCGCAATCGGGTCAGCGGCGTGCGGTTCAATCAGGGGGTGCAGTATCTGGCGATTGTGGAGCTGCGCGATTTGGAGCGTCTGAAGGGCTATTTGCTGTCGCTGGCGCAAAGCACGCTGCGCGCGGGCGGTACGGGCGGCGGCTCGTCGCGGATGTCTGCCAGTGCAGGCGGACGCCCTGCGCCGCGCTCCTTCAGCTGGCGACGGTAGGCGCGTTGCATCATCCTAACCCTCTTTTGGAGTGCTGAAGCGTCAGCTTCAGCGTGGGCGGAATCTTCGCCAAGGGCACATCGCTTGGGTTCGCTGTGTGCAGGATGCGCCCAGTCTTTGCCCTCACCCCCAGCCCCTCTCCCACAGGGTGGGAGAGGGGTGAGCCGTGCGCTGACCTGTTTGGAGTGCTGAAGCGTCAGCTTCAGCGTGGGCGGAAGCTGCGCTTCCGCACTCCATAATCCCCCGCGCCCCCCTCGCGGGCGAGGGAGCCAGCGGTCAGGAGGGGGGTACCAATCTATATACGGCGCGCCGCCCGCACTGCCAGCTTCACTCATCGGGAACGCTCGGACTTGTCAGCGAGGCGTCTGCATCAGGCGTCGGCGCAGGCGGCTGGCTCGGCGCTTGCTTCGTGCCGACGGCAATCACGCGCGGCTGGGCGCGATAGACGCTGGTCGCCACGCGCTCGCGCTTGACCAACACGCCGTTTTCGTACACTTCGCGCCATAGCATCACGCGCACGCCCGCTGCGCCTTTTTTGATGACGCGCTGCTTGCCCACAGGCAGGTTCGGGTCGGGGATGCGCGTGATGGGTGGCGATTTCGGCTGGCTGCGCTCGGTCTTCAGCACAACCGTCCTGCCCGCCACAGGCTGCCCCAGTATCCGTATCGTCAGCGAGGAGCGACCCAACTCGGTCGCAATCGCGATGGGGTGGTCGTGCGGGTTCTCAATCACGAGGTCGATGCCTGTATCGGTCACGGTGGCGTCGCGTCCGAGGGGCACATAGTCCACAGGGATCGAGTGGTTCGCGCGGCGCACGATTTTGAGTTCGCCAAGCAGCGCAGCGTTATACAGCGTGGAGGAGACTTGGCAGATACCGCCGCCGACGCCCAACCGCTTCTCGCCATACAGAATCACAGGCGCGGGGCGGAACCCATGCTTGAGCGTGCGCTTGCCAACCGCCTGATTGTACGAGAGCCGCTCGCCAGGCAGCAGGATACGCCCGTTGAGCGCGCTCGCTGCCAGCCGAATGTTGTGGTTGCGCGAGACCTGATAGCCCGGAAAGCGCGTCGTGTAGCTGCCGACGACGCCTGTAATCGCGCGGGCGGCTTCGGTGGGGATGCGCGGGGGCGTGGGGCGCATCGCCAGCTCGAATCGCGTCTGCGCGGCGGGCAACTCGCGCAGCGCAGCCAGCAGGTTCTGCAGGCTTGGCTCCAGTTCCAGCGTCTGCCCCGACTGGCTGGGGACGACTTCCACGACGCCGTTGACGAAGCGCACGCGGGCGTCGCGCGGCGTGCGCTCCAGAAATCGGTAGCGCTCCAGCTGCGCCTGAAACAGTTCGGGGATGGCTGCCCACTGCGGGGCGACCTGCAGGCGCGGTGCGCCAAACAGACGCTCCCACAGCGGCACGCGCGCCCATGCCTCCAGAATCGCCTGCTGCGTGGCGACCGTATCGAGTTCGACGCCCCACTGTTTGAGGCGCGTGGCGCGGGTGGGCGCCTGCGCGACGACGATGGGCTGCTCGGCAAGCACGGCGCGCAGCGTCTCCAAGTGGCGACTGAGCTGGCTGGGGCGCACCCCTGCCAGCGAGTAGCCCGCCAGTTGCACCCCGCTGGGGAACGGCGCGTCGCGGCTAACAGTCCACAAAAGCGCGCCCGCGCCCAGCCCCAGAAACCCCACCGCGCTGAGCAGCGTCGCGCCAACCCATCGGCGATTCATCGCGTCAGAGAAATTGTACCTCAAGTCGCTTACGGGGCGCGCGCGTTCAGCCACGCTTCGGGCTGACGACACAGCGCAGGGTTCGTCCAATCGCGCAGGCGCAGCAGCAGCCACTCGCGGCACTCGGCGACGCTGAGCCGCGCAAGGCGCGTCTTGGCGTCGGGAAGGGCTTCTGCAGGCACAATCAGCGTGTGCGGCTCCAGTCCCAGCGCGATAGCGAGCGTCTCGGTATCGGCGTTGGGCACGATGACGGTGCGGCGCACACCCAGCGCACGCGCCGTCGCTTGCGCCTCCCACAGCCGCTCTGCCGTCGCCTGCGTCAACGCCTCAACCTGCCAGACGACGGCGTAGGGCAGCGGCTCCAGCACATCGGGCAACGCCTCGCGCGCGAGCAGCCCGACCTCCACTGCGCCGATGGGTACATGCTCCGTGCGCAACGCCTCGCGTGCAACCGCCAACGAGTCGGTTGCCTCTTGCAGCGCATCTGCCTGCGCCACGAACAGCGTCAGGTGCAACTCGGCACTGGCGCGCAGTAAAGATTGCCAGAAGGCGTCGTCGTGAGCGGTGGGCTCGGTCAGGTGCAACCACAGGGGCTTGCCGCCCAGCGCGTGCGCCGTGGCGCGGATGTCTTCGGGTAGGGTGTCGCTGTTCAGCCACACGAGTTCCGCGCCCGCCTGCGCGACTTGGGGCGCGGCGTCCCAATCGGCGGCGATGGCTCCCACCTGAATCGGTCGGCTATCCCAAGTGCGCACGGGCAGGTGCGCGCCTTCCAGATGGTAGCGCGTGTGGGTCGCCACCCGTAGCGCCTGTGCCTGATAGCGCGCCAGCACGGCGACGCTCGGCTCGATGTACGCCACACCCGCGTTCGCGTCCAGCACCACCGTCGTTTCGGGGGGCAGCAGCGCGGGCAACTTCGGCGCAAGCAGCACGGGCACGGTCGGCAGGGGCGGCTCAGGCGGCTGCTCCACAATCCAGCCCACCATGCGCACATAGGGCGCCAACACGGGCGGGATGTCGTCCAGCGCGCGCACCAGTCCAATTACCTCCACAGGCTCGGTCGGCATGCGGTAGTCGATGTCGCGCCATTCGTCCTCGTCTTGGGCGAACAGGCGCGGGTCGAACCATATCGGGCTGCCGTAGGTCGGCAGGTACAGCGGCGCGCCGATGCCCAGCGCAATCCCCTTCTGCAGCGGGATGCCGTACAGTGTCCACTTGGCAGGCGGCTCCGACGACGGCTCACGCATAGACCTCTACCGCATAGCCCTGCGCCTGATAGCCCTGCACGCGCGTATGGAACGCGGCGTACTCCTGCGGCGGGACGAACAGCGCGATTCGATACCGCTCGCCGTACTGCTGGATCAGGCGGGGCAGGTCGTCCAGAATCGAGTGGTCGGCGTCGGGCTGAATGCGCGCCAGGAGACGCAGCAGCCCGCGCGGGTCGGTGTAGTGTTCAGGCGTTAGGCGCACTTCGGGCATGCTCGACCCGACCAGTATCACCGAAACGCCCTGCCGCGGCGCTTCGAGGATAATCCACGCGAGGTGGCGTATCGCTTGGTCGAAGTCGGGGTACGCCTCGCCGTCTGCGCGCCATGTGGGGGCTTGCTCCAGCGCCAGCACGGTCGGCGCGAGTTGGCTCACCTCGAACTCCTTGACATGCCAGCTGCCGTGTCGGGCGGTGGCGCGCCAGTGGATACGGCGCAGCGGGTCGCCAGGGGTGTAGGGGCGCACGCCGTGCCAGTCGGTGCCCTCGCCGCGCCTGCCGTGCATCGTAGAGGCAATCAGCCGCCCGCGCCCGCCGCCTTCCCAACTCCAGCGCGGCAGCACAACGGGGCGCGGCAGCACCAGCACCTCCGCCGTGTCGTCCACGCGCTCTTGGCGCATAAACAGCCCGAACGGATCCGACAGCGTGAGGTATACGGGACCCAGCCGTTGCGCCCCGCGTCGTAGTGCAGTGAGGCGGTAGTGCATCACGCCTGCGAAGGGGCTGTCCTGCTCGGTCGGCAGCGGCTCAACCGCAAGCCCCGCCGAGGCGGTCTCTTCCGCTTTGACCCACAGTAGCCCCCAGCGTGCGCGTGTCGCGACGGCGACCTGCGCGTCGACGGTTTCGCCCTCCATCAGCTCGGTGGGGCAGTGGCGTTGCACGGTGGTCGGCTGCGCGCCGCGTCGTACCAGCAGGTACGCGCCTCCCATCAGCGCGCCCAGCACGCTCGCCATCCAATACATCTGGCGGTTGTTCGTCATCAGCCCCGAACAGAGCAGAAACGAGGTCGCCGCCATCAGCGCGGTCAGTTTATACTCTCTCACGGCGCGTCGCCTCCAATCGGCACAGGCACTTGCGACAGAATCTCGCGGATCACGCTTTCAGCGCGTGTGGGGCTGGTCGTGTCCGAGCGGAGCATCAGCCGATGCGCCAGCACGGGGGTCGCCATCTGCTGCACATCGTCGGGGGTCGTGTAGTGCCTGCCCGCGAGCAGCGCGTGCGCTTGCGCGCCCAGCATCAGCGCAATCGACGCACGCGGGCTGGCGCCCAGCATCACCTTCGGGTGGCGGCGCGTCGCGTTCACCACATCCACCACATAGCGGCGCACGGCAGGGCTGACATACAGGCGGCGCGTCTGCTGCTGCAGCGCCATCAGTTGGTCAGGCGTCAGCACGGGCTGCAGCTGTTCCAACGGCGAATCCAGTTGGCGCGACTCCAGAATCTGTGTCTCCACTTCGGGCGATGGGTAGCCCAGCGACGCCCGCGCGAAAAAGCGATCCATCTGCGCTTCAGGCAGCGGGTAAGTGCCCACCATCTCGATGTTGTTCTGCGTGGCGATGACCAGAAACGGCTGCGGCAGCGGGTGCGACTCGCCCTCGATGGAGACCGTGCGTTCCTCCATCGCCTCCAGCAGCGCGGATTGCGTTTTCGGCGTGGCGCGGTTGATCTCGTCCGCCAGCACGATGTTCGCGAAGATAGGTCCAGGGTGGAACTCGAACGCGCCGCGCGCTTGGTTGTAGATGACCGAGCCAGTGACATCGGCGGGCAGCAGGTCAGGCGTGAACTGGATGCGTCGGAACTGTCCGCCGATGGCTTTGGCGATGGCGCGGGCGAGCGTCGTCTTGCCCACGCCGGGAATGTCCTCAATCAGCAGGTGTCCGCCGCTGAGCAGTCCGATAATCATCAGGCGCACGGTGTCGCTTTTGCCCAGAATCACCTGTTCGACGGCGCGGGCGATGGCGTGCGCCTGTTCGGCGACCTCGCGCGCCTCCGCCTCCGAGAGCCAGGGTGCGGTCTCTTGAATCATCAGGGTAAGTGTACCTATTTACGCCGCCCCTTGCGCCACAGCGCGTACCGCCTCCACAATCGCGCGGGCGTTAATCCCATACGCCTCCAGCAGCGTGTCGGGCTTGCCTGAGCGCGGGATCTCGCGCACCGCCAGCCGATGGACGCGCACCCCGTGCCCATTCACCGCCGCCGCGACCGCCTCGCCAAGACCGCCTTCAGGATAGTGGTCTTCCACCGTGATAATCACGCCGTTCGTCTCGTGGGCGCAGCGGATGAGCGTCTCGGCGTCTATCGGCTTGACGCTGTAGAGGTCAATCACGCGGATGGCGATGCCCTCCTGCTGCAGGATTTGGTGCGCCTTGAGCGCCTCGTGCAGCGTGATGCCCGCGCCGACGACGGTCGCCACATCGTGAGCCGACCGACGCACCACTTTGCACCCGCCGATGGGGAACGCCTCGTCGTTGGGGTAAATCACGGGCGTCTTGGGGCGCGTAGTGCGGATGTAGGCGATGCCATGATATCGTGCCGCCTCCGCCACAAGTTTCACGGTGGAGACAGCATCGCTGGGGTACAGCACCACCGCGTCGGGGATTGTGCGGAACATCGCGAGGTCTTCCAGCCCCATCTGCGACGGACCGTCCTCGCCGATGGAGACGCCCGCGTGCGAGCCGCAGAACTTCACATTCGCCCTGCCAATCGCCGCCATGCGGATAAAGTCGTAGGCGCGCGTGAGGAAGCAGGCGAAACTGGAGGCGAAGGGGATTTTGCCACACTCGGCGACGCCAACCGCCGCGCCCGCCATGTTCTGTTCGGCAATAAAGCACTCCACGAAGCGGTCGGGATGCGCCTTGAGGAACTTCTCGGAGAAGGTGGAGTTTTTCACATCGCCGTCAAGGGCATAGATTCGCGGGTCGGTGTTGCCGAGCGCGACCAGCGCGTCGCCGTATGCCTCGCGCGTGGCGACCTCCTGACCCAGCGTGTAGGTGGGCAGGCTGGGCGTCTGGGGCGCGACAGGTTCGGGCAGCGGCGCGTCGTAGGGGGGTAGCACGCGCAGTTGCGCCGCCGCCGCGAGTCGCTCCGATGACGGCGTGAGTTCCGCAATCGCCTGCTCTGCAAGGTCGGGCGGTAGCGGCTTGCCGTGCCAGCCCTCCTTGTCCTCCACAGCGGACGCGCCCTTGCCCTTGAGCGTGCGTGCCAGTATCGCGAACGGTCGCTCCGCCGATTGCGCTGCCACAAGCGCGTCCAGAACCGCCGTCATGTCGTGCCCGTCAATCACAGCGGTCTGCCAGCCGAACGCCTCGAAGCGGGCGCGGTAGGTCTGCAGGTCGTGCTGAAGCATCGTGGGCTGGCTCTGCCCCTGACGGTTGATGTCCACCAGCGCAATCAGGTTGTTCAGCCCGTAGTGGCTGGCGAAGGCGGCGGCTTCCCACACCGCGCCTTCGGCGGTCTCGCCGTCGCCCATCAGACAGTAGACGCGCGGGGGTAGTCCGTCCCGCTTGAGCGCGAGCGCCATCCCCGCCGCAATCGATAGCCCCTGCCCCAGCGAGCCTGTGGCTGCGCCGTACCACTGAAAACGCGGCGTCGGGTGCCCCTCCAAATCGCTCGTGAACTCGCGCAGGGTGTCCAGATGCTCAATCGGGAACGCGCCTGCCTCTGCCCATACTGCGTACAACAGTGGCGCGGCGTGCCCCTTGGAGAAAATCACACGATCATTCAGCGGGTGGCGCGGGTTCGCAACATCCGCCCGCAGCGCGTAGAAAAACAGCCCTGCGACCAAGTCCGCCGCCGACATACAGGTCGTTGGGTGTCCCGACCCCGCGCGGGTGGTCATGCGAATCGAGTGGATGCGCAGAAGGTTCGCTTTCGCCTGGAGCGCGGCAATCAACTCAGGGGCATATCCAGCCATGGTCTCTCTCCGTCGCGGGAGAGTATACCATGACAGGCAACGGCTTAGATTACCGTGCGCCGCAAATCTTCGCCCGTCGCGCCTGGACGGATGGGCTTGACGCTGGCGACATACTCTGGCTCGTAGTCGATGAGCTTGAGCCAGTCCTCCATCACATCCGACTTGGGGAAGATTTCGTTCTCGCGGTACTCCATCTCGATGGCGCGTTTGAGGTCGTCAGTACGGATGCCGTGTTCGACGCTTGGCTCTTCGATGGCGCGGCGGATGGCAAGCTCTTTCGCGCGATCGACGACCGACTTGATGAGCGCGCCGCTGACCATATCGCGCCAGTAGAGCGTCTCGACGCCACCGTTGCGCAGATACACCTGCAGGAACTCGGTGTCGGGCGCCTTGCGCCAGAGGTACTGCACCGTCTGCTCAATCAGGCACTCGCGCGCTTCGGCGGGCGTATCGTACTCGCGCACGAAGTCGGGATCCAGCGGCAGAGTCGGCGTGAGGTAAATCCCGAAAATCTCGCGCGTAGCGTCGCGGTCAGGGCGGCGCACCTTCACCTTGCGGTCGATGCGCCCTGGACGCAGTATGGCGGGGTCGATATAGTCGGGGCGGTTGGAAGTGAGCATCACCACCACATTCTCCAGGCTCACCAGCCCGTCCATCTCGGCGCAGAACTGGGGCACGACCGTGTTGGAGATGTTGAGCCACCTGCCCGAACTGCGCGTGCGCAGGATCGACTCCGCCTCGTCGATGAAGATGAACACGAGGTAGCCCTCGCGCGCTTTTTCGCGGGCAATCGAGAAGATTTCGCGCACCATCCGCTCCGTCTCGCCCAGCCACATGTTCAGAATCTTGGGACCGCTGATATACATGAAGTATTCCTTCACGGGCTTGCCCATCCGTTCAGAATACTGGCGCGTGAGGTTGTAGGCGGTCGCCTTGCCAATGAGCGTCTTGCCGCAGCCCGGCGGTCCGTAGAGCAGGATGCCCTTGAGCGGCTGCTTTTCGAACCGCTGGAACACTTCGGGGTGCAGCAGAGGCAACTCGATGGTCTCGCGGATGAGCCGAATCGCCTCCTCCTGCCCGCCGATTTGGCTCCACTCGATGGGGGGTACCTCTTCGAAGTAGTAGTCGCGCACCTCTTGGTGGGGAATGTGTTCGATGGCGACTTTGTAGTTCGGTTCGAGGCGCACTTCGTCGCCGGGCTTAATCAGCACTTCCGACAGGTCCGTGGAGCGGAACACGATGCGCGAGGTCATCCCTTGCGGGTCCGACCCGACGCGCAGGCGATCCCCCTCCAGCACCTCTTGCACCTTCACAATCGGTCCCGCAGGGTGATAGCCCAAGTCGCCGATGACGGCAAACGCTTCGTTGACCTTCACGCGCGTGCCCACTTTGAAGTCGGGGTTCTCTAACTTGGGGTCGATGTTGGCATAGTATTCGCTGTCGCCCAGCGCGATCACCGCGACACCCTCATCAGGCTGGTTCAGAAAGACGCCGATGCGGTTCGCGGGGCTGGTCAGTTTCTGATACGCCTCCTCGTATTCCTGAATCGCCTGCATCGCTTCCTGCATCTGCTGCTCGTCGACTTCCAGTTGATGTTGCAGCAGGCGGAGCATTTGTCGCAGGCGCAGGTCGTCGCGAGGCGCGATACGCATAATCTCTTCCAGAATCGCCAGAGCGCGGATTTGCGTCTCGGGCAATTCGAACTCGTCGTCATAACGGCGTGCCATTCGGATAAGACCTCCTCACCATGATACTACCGCAATTGTACCTCGAAGGTTGCAGGCTCGGCGACATAGTCTGGGGTCATGGGTACGCGCCCATCGGGAGTGAAGGGCACGCCCTCCTGCTGCAGGAGCGATTTCTGGAGTTGGGCAAGCATAGGGTCGCGCTTGTGGATGCGCAGGCTGCCGTCGCTGCCGACCACGCGCCACCACGGGATGTCGTCCTCCAGCGCGCGAGCCATCAGGCGTCCCACTTGGCGGGGGGTGAGCGGCGGGCAGGCGCGCGCCGCCTGCCCGTAGCTCATCACCTTGCCCTGCGGAATCTGGCGCACCAGCGCGTAGACCCGCCGCGCGTTAGAATCGGTCGCCGACACTGCCGAAGTTGAACAGCACAATCAGGAGGTCGGCGTCGTCAACCGTGCTGTCGCCGTTCACATCGCTGGCGGAGTCGGAACCGCCGAAGTTGAACAGCACCTGCAACAGGTCGGCGTCGTCGACCACATTATCGCCGTTCACATCGCCGTTGGTGAGATCAAGGAAGTTCTGCTGCACGGGTCCCGACACATTGCTGAGGCTGACCTTCCGCGCCAGCCCAGGTGCGACCTGCGCCAGCACCTCAATGTTGCCCGACAGATCGATGGGCACGGCGTACTGCCCATTCGCGGCAAGCGTCGCTGTGTAAGTGCGAGTCTGGGTTCCCTGCTTCACGCGGATGGTGGCAGTTTTGCCTTCCAAGCTGCCTGTGTAGCCCGAAATCGTGATCCTGCCGTACAGCGAAGGCGTCGCGTTGCCGCCTAACTGCAGCGCAAAGGTCGCAGGGACGCCCCCCTGCAGCTGATAGGCTTCGTAGCCGCTGGCAGAATATTCAATAAAGTAGTCCAAGTTCAAGTCCGTGCCAGGCAGAGCGCCACACACCCACGCGCCAGGCGGCTCCACATAAATCCCCACATAACAGTTGAACCGCTGCTGAGGGTCAAGCGACTGATCCAGCACGCCACACTGCACAGTGAACACTTCGTTGAACGGATCGGCGTTCGTGGCAAGTCGCCACACGCCCGCCTGCGGCACATACAGGGTGTGCGGTCCCTGATTGCTGCGCAAAAAGGTATTCGGCGGATCGCTTGTGGGGTAGGGCGGTAGGTCATCATCAGAGCCTGTCCAGAAGCCCTGAATAGTGTAGTAGCCAGCGAACGGGAAATAGACCGCAATCTCCACGCGCCCGATGCGGAACCGCCCCACACCCGCAGGGTCGAACATACGCCGAATGTTCGCATCGTCCAGCACGATGTTATAGCTTTCGTAGGCGTAGTACTGCTGTTGCCCAGTGGATGCGGGCATGCGTCGGTACAGCAGCACATCCGAAGCGGGGAAAAAGTCGCCCGCGTCGGGCTGCCAAGTCGGCTTAGGCGGAAAAATCGCGGGCGTAAGGTCGCCTTTGCGAAGCACCTTCACAATCTGCACATCGTCCAGTCGCTCGATGAGTTGCCACCCGCCAAGCGGTTTCCACGAGTTGTTCTGTGCGGACAGTTGACCCACCAGCGTCGTCAGCACGCCTGCCACAATTAGCAATCGTCTCATCAGTGCGCCTCCTTCAATCGTTATTATACACCAAGTTTTTGACAGCACACCATCCCCGCAGGGTTCCCCGTTATGGCTCTTCGGGCAGCCGTTCGCCTGTAGCGACACGCAGTTGCAGTTCGGCGACGGCGGCGTCGTAGGTCGCCTGCACGAGGTTCGTCTCGGCGGTAATCAGCGCGAGCTGCGCCGTCAGCACCTCCACAATCGTGCCGACCCCCTCGCGCAGCGATTCTTGCGCCGCGTCGAAGTTGCGTTGTGCGGCGGCGACGGCGATTTTGGACGCCTCCAGCCGCTCGAACGCCTCGCGTATGCTCAGCAGCGCGCTCTCCACTTCGGCGTAGGCGTCGCGCTCGGCTTGCTGCAGGCGGAACTGTGCGCTCTGCAGGCTCGCCTCCGCCTCGCGCAGGCTCGCGCGGGTCAGCCCGCCGTCGAACAGCGGGTACGAAGCGACGATGCTCAGGCTCCCCTGCGTGCGACTGTTCGGCTCGTACTCGCGGAAGCCGCGCGCGCTAATCTGCAGGCGCAGCAGGCTGTTCAGGCGTGCGGCGTCCAGCCCAAGACGGCTGATTTGCAGGCGCAGTTCGGCGTCGCGCAGGTCGGGGCGCCGCAGGCGGGCGCGCTGCCAGAGTTGCTCGACGCTGAGCGCGGGGTCGGGGCTGGGCGGGGCGTCGGGCGCGGTCAGTTCGGGCAGGGGCTTCTGCGCCTCCCAGCCGATGAGTCGCTTCAGGTCGGTCTCCGCCAGGCGCAGGGCGTTGCGCGCCTGAATCTGCTGCACGCGGGCGTTGGCGAGGTCAGCCTCCGATTGTAGCACATCTTTTTGGGGCGCGGCGCCGACCTCTGCCTGCGCTTTGGCGACCTCCAGCAGCGTCTCGGCGCGGCGCACAGCGGCGTCGGCAACCTGCAGCAGCTCCTTGCGGCGCAGTACCTCGTAGTAGGCGCGCGCGGTCTGGAACAGCACGCGGCGCAGGGTCTCGCGCGTGCTTTGGCGCGTGGCTTCCACCGTGCGCGAACTCTGGCGGATGCGCAACTCGCGTTGCCCGTTGTCCAGCAGCAGCCACTCCAGCCCGAAGCCGTTCTGGCGCTGGGTCGTGTCGGCGATTGCGCCTCCACCCTCGATGCGTGTGCGGGTCGTGCTGCTGCTGATGTCAATGCTGGGGTACAGATTCGCGCGTGCGGCGGCGAGGCGGGCGTCGGCGGCGTCGATCTCGGCGAGCGCGGCGAGCGCCAGCCCGTTGTTCTGCAACGCCAAACGCAGCGCGTCTTCAAGTCTCAGCGACTCCTGCGCATATGCCGCAACGACCGCCAGCAGCCCGATGCAGAACACAAGGCTCGGTTTCATCACTGACAGGGTTCGACGCACGGGGGTGGGTTCCTGTTCACAGGCGAGCGCGGTCTTTCACACTCCCCCGAAAATGTGGTATAATTAGAGCATCTCCTCGCCTTGAAACCGCGCGCAGGGCGAAAGGAGGTGAATGATGCGACGAGGTACGCAGATTCGGATGCAGGCGCTTATGAGCGCTGCGCTTGTGCTGTTGCTTGCGACCACAGGCTGGTCGCAGTCCCTGACTTGGCTTGGCACGCTCGGTGGCAATCAAGGCTGGGCTCGAAGTGTCTCCGCCGATGGGCGTGTAGTGGTCGGTACATCTGACACATCTGAAAATCTCGGTCAATTCGGCGCAAGGCTGCGACGCGCCTTTCGCTGGGAGAATGGTGTGATGCACGATCTTGGCTCACTGGGTGGTCGTTGGAGTAGTGCTTTTGGC
The DNA here is from genome assembly GCF_047502635.1 of Synechococcus sp. RC10B2. NCBI lineage: Bacteria > Bacillati > Cyanobacteriota > Cyanophyceae > Synechococcales > Synechococcaceae > Synechococcus > Synechococcus sp. RC10B2. The sequence goes on along the minus strand of NZ_JANSHO010000041.1, from coordinate 43,929 downwards.
GTCTCCGCCGACGGGCGTGTGGTGGTCGGTTCAGCTACGAACGCCTCATACACTTGGCGCGCCTATCGTTGGGAAGATGGCGTGATGCAAGACCTTGGCTCACTGGGAGGGGCTGTGGTCTTCGCTTTCGGTGTTTCCGCCGATGGAAATGTAGTGGTCGGGATGTCTGCTAACACTGAAGGCTATGGACGCCCCTTTCGCTGGGAGAGTGGTGTGATGCACGATCTCGGTACCCTGCAAGGCGGTTATAACGGCGATGCTTTTGGCGTTTCTGCGGATGGCTCGGTGGTGGTAGGCTGGTCTGAAAACTTTGAGGGGTGGAAACGAGCGGTTCGTTGGGCGAATGGTGTGATACAAGACCTCGGCACGCTGGGTGGTCTCGCAAGTGCAGCCAAAGATGTTTCCGCCAATGGATCTGTAATAGTAGGCTGGAGTTACATAGATGAGGAGCAATTTCGCGCCTTTCGGTGGGCGGACGGCGTGATGCAAGACCTCGGTACGCTGGGCGGCTATGAGAGTGTCGCAGATGGCATTTCTGCCGACGGAACCGTTGTGGTTGGCTGGAGCCGAGATGCTACTGAGCGGAGGCGTGCCTTTCGCTGGACATCGACAGGCGGGATGGAAGACCTCGAAATCACCTATGCCAGCTTACTAACTAATGGCTCGTATCTCCTTGAGGCGTATGACATCTCTCCTGATGGACGCTATATTGTAGGATGTGGCTATAATGCGGCTACAGGGCGCATCGAGGCTTTCCTGCTGGACACGGTACCCGAACCTGCGAGCCTGCTGGCGTTGGGCGCAGGGCTAACAGGACTGCTCAGACTGCGCCGACGCACACGCTAACTTCGATTGCCCCAGCCATCTCCCCAATTGCGAAGGGGGAGAGGGCAACCCGCCTCCCAAGACGATGGCGGCGTACCTTGCGGAAAGTTGAGGGCAGGGCACAACGGGTACACTATACCGCGTGCGTATCCCTGCGTGGCTGAAAGTGGCAGCGGGCGTCGGCGCGGCGGTCGCAGGCGCGAACTGGTTTTTGCGCAAGGTGTGGTTCTACCGCGACCCGTTGCGCATCCCGCCGCCCGACCCGAACCTGATTCTCGCGCCGTGCGACGGCAAGGTGGTCTACATCCGCCCCGTCAGCGCGGACGGCACGGTCTTCGCCGAGAAACTGGGGCGCGCCATCCCCATCATCGAAATCACCCGCGCCGACTGGGAAGGCGTCGCGCCCGAAGGCTGGCTAATTGGCGTCTACATGAGCCCGCTCGATGTGCATTACAACTACGCGCCCATTGCAGGCACGGTACGGCGCATCGTCTACACGCCCGCCCGCGCCAACCTGCCGATGGTGGACTTGTGGGAGTATGTGAGCATGGCGTGGCTGCGCCGCGCGGTTGACCTGCTGGGCAAGCGGTATCACCTGCAGAACGAGCGGCAGACGATTTTTATCGAAGGCGAGCAGGTGCGCGTCGCGCTGGTGGAAATCGCCGACAAGTTCGTCAACAAAATCACGACCTATGTGCAGGAGGGGCAGTGCGTCAAGCCCGCGCAGAAACTCTCGTTTATTGAGCGCGGCAGTCAGGTAGACCTTGTAATCTTCTCGCGGGCGGTGGAGATTCTCACGCACACGGGCGCGCAGGTCTACGGCGGGCAGACGCCCCTCGCGCGGGTGCTATCGCCATGAGAGAGACGCCCTTCGGTCAGGTGCGAGCAGTCGGCTTCGACTTGGACGACACGCTGTGCGTCTATATGCCTGTCGCCGTGCAGGCGCGTCGGGCGATGATGGAGCGCTACCTCGCGCCCCAAACGGGACTACCCATCGAGACGCTGGATCAGCACTACAAGCGAGCGTTTCACAGCGTGCTGGAAGAACTGCACACGGAGCGGTGGTATCCGCTGTACCTGCGGGAGGGTCGCGCGACGCGCACGGAGACCTTCCGCCGCCTGCTACGAAGCCTGAACCTCGACGCCGACGGGCTGGCGGAGCGCATCAGCAGCGAGTACGCCGCCCTGCGCGAGCAGATGCTGCACCTGCACGAGGAGACGCTGGAAGTGCTGCACGGGCTGCGGGAACGCTACCCGTTGTTCGTCATCACGAACGGTCCCGCCTACGAGCAGCGGCGCGAGTTGCAGGTGCTGGGGCTGGAGGGGCTGTTCGATATCGTTGCGATTGAGGGCGAGGTAGGCGTTGGTAAGCCGCACGCGCCGATTTTCGAAGGGGTGCAGCGCGAACTGGGGCTGCCCAGCGAGCAGATTCTGTTTGTGGGCAACTCGTGGGCGCACGATGTGCAGGGCGCGCTGAATGTGGGCTGGCGCGCCGCGTGGGTGAACCGCGAGGGCGAGCCGCACCCCGACCCCCAGAGCGGCGTGCCCGACCTGCGCGACCTGCGCCCGTTGCTGGAGTGGCTATGAGCGGCGCGGTCATCTTGGCGGGCGGGGGCAGCACACCGCCCGAAGTGCCCCAGACGATGCTGCGGCTGGCGGGCGGCGCGAACGCGCGGATTGTCATCTTGGCGCATACGCAGGCGGATGTCGCGCGGGGCGGGCAGCGAACTGTCGCGTTTTTCACCGAGAACGGCGCACAGAATGGCGTCGCGCCCGACACGCTGGACGCGGGCGAACTTATCGCGCTGGTACAGTCGGCGCGGGGCGTTTGGATCCCCGGCGGCGACCAGAACCGATTCATGGAGCGGTTGGGCGGTTCGGCGGCGTTGCTGGAAGCGATTCGGGGCGTCGTGGCGCGGGGCGGGGTGGTGGGCGGCACGAGCGCAGGCGCGTCGCTGATGGGCGCACGCATGCCCACAGGCGACCACTCGCCCGACGGCGACCTCAAAGTCGGCGCAAGCCCCACCGCGCCCGCGATTGGCGTACTGCCGAACGCCCTCGTCGACCAGCACTTCCTCAAGCGGCAGCGGCTGCCGCGCCTGCTGTGCGCCCTGCTGGAGCATCCGAGTCTTGTCGGCATCGGCGTCGACGAGGATGCGTGGGCGCTGGTGCAGAAGGGCAAACTCACCGCCTATCGCGCGCAGGTGGTGGTGGCGCGTGTGCGCCAAAAGCCGCGCCAACACGAGCGCATGCTGGGCAGCCGCGACATTCGGCTGCACATCCTGCTGCCCAACGATGTGGCGCAGGTGTAAAATGCTAACCGATGTTCGCCGAGTATTTATGGAGTTGAGTTTTCCACTTTCAGAAGCCGACATCCCTCCGTGTGCAGGTATAATGAGCCTCATGCAAGACTCCCAGTATACTCTGGAGGAGACGCTTGTGCCCACGGACCTTGAGCCGCTGTATGCAGAGCAGGCGGCGGAGGCGTCCGCGTTGTACACAACAAAACGCGCGAACGACCTCGACGGGGCGACTTGGACGCGCTATTCCATCTCCATCTGGAGCGATCTGCGCAAGAACGCAGAAGAGGCTGCGCTGAAGCACCCTGCGATGTTCCCGATGGCGCTGCCCGCGCGCCTCATCGAGTGCTTCACACGCAGGGGAATGACCGTACTGGATCCGTTTATGGGAGTGGGCAGCACGCTGCTGGCAGCGAAACGACTGGGCAGGCACGGCATCGGTATTGAACTCAACCCTGAATACGCGCAAATTGCAGAGCAACGCCTGAACACCCTCACCCTTGAACAGGAGTGGGCAGACGATTCGTGCGCCGCAACGAGCCGCGTCTATGTAGCCGACGCGAATGATATTGACCAACTGGTCGCCCCTGAGAGCGTCGATCTTGTCGTTACCTCGCCGCCTTATTGGGACATCCTGCTTGAGAAACGCACGGCGGACTACAAACCGATACGCCACTACGGCGACGAAGAGAAAGACTTGGGCAAGATTCGCGATTATCACCAGTTTCTCGGCGCGCTGCAAGCAATCTTCCGAAAAGTTCACGCTGTGATGAAACCTGGCGCTTACTGCTGTGTGGTCGTCATGGATATTCGCAAGAAGAATCGGTTCTACCCGTTCCACAGCGATTTAGCAAGCAGCCTTGAGGAAATCGGCTTCGTTTACGACGACCTGATTATCTGGGATCGTCGTCATGAGTATAACAACCTGCGTCCGTTAGGCTATCCCGCTGTGTTTCGCGTGAATAAGGTTCACGAATTCATTCTCATACTACAGAAGGCGGAAGGGAAGTAGAGATGGACTACTTTGACGCCGATGTTGCCTACTTCGTCGGGCTGATTGTCGCCCGAGGACAACTCATCGAACAGGGCGACGACCGCCGAATCATCATAGAATTCCCCACTTCAGCGCTCACTGTAGAGGGAGTGAACACAGCTTTCGACCAGTCAGTAGAGACGAAACTGGGACTCGTGGACATCGCGTCCCGCCTGCGCAACCTGCTCGAGACGGATGTGGACATAATCAGCAGTCAGGAGAGCCACCGTCTGCTGGTGCGCTTTATGCGCCCCAACATGATTTGGCGCAATCTTCGCATGATTCTCGGGGATGCAGTGCATTTCGGCGCGTTTAGAGTTCCTCCAATTCTCCTCGAGCCGCAAACTCCCTCAGAGTGGCGCCGCGAGTTCGTGCGCGGATTTGCAGATGTGGCAGGGAATGTGCGCAAAGCGAATCGGTATGTGGATGGAAGAAATCGCGTGCGTCTGGATGTTCTCAACTACAAGGATAACTGGGAACTGCCTGTGCAGATTTGCCAACTCCTGCAAGACTATCTCCAAGTACCTGTCCAACTGATTACCTGGGGGCACCCAAACTTGGGGCGCGACTTCCGCGAACACCAAATCAATATATTTGTTGTACCCTTTCTGAAGATAGGGTTCAGTTTTCGGCATAAGCAGCAGGTACTTGAGGAACTTGCGCGCTTAGATGAGCAGAACTCTGGCAAGTCAAGGTACAATTTCTGCCCTGGAGAGCGTGCTATCCGCCAGACAAAGTCCCCAGATGAGCGTGAAAATGATGAGCGTCTACCAGACGCTCTGCGTGGCGAACACTTCGATGCTTACTGGCAAATATGCCGTGCGTTGGGCTGCCCGAAGCGACTCCAACAGCAGGATGATAGCTATCAAGAGGATGTGGAACAGGAGGTAGCGGAGTCTTGAAATACGCCAAAGAAAGCCAAATGTATCCTGATATCGCTAAGTGGCTTCAGAGCTATCTTACACAACGCTATGTCGGTTGGCAGATTCATACGCAAGTCTGTGCCACTCAACGCCTGAACAAGGTTATTCAAGCAATCGGGATACAATCTCGCTTACCCCAAGAGTACCAAACTTGGGATGTGCAAGCAGACATTGTGGGCGTGGTGTCCTCTTCAACTGAAGTAGCTTTAGTGTTGGTGGAGTGCAAAAACAAGCCGATCACTTTGGGGCATCTTTCGCAAATGATTGGGTACTGTAAAGTGGTCAAGCCGATTATTGGGCTGATGTTGTCGCCAGCTGGGGTTTCGCCTCCTCTGTGTAAGCTTATTCAGGTCTTTGGTCGCACAGATATTCTGGTCTATGACTCCCCTGCACGACGCGCCAAGAGGAAAATTGTGTTAGCGCGCTGGGATGCTGAGGCGAAATCGCTGGATGCCGCCTCCGTTATCCCCGCAGGTGAACTTTAGCGTGCATAGAGCGCGCCAAAAACGATAGCAGGTATACTCTGGACGCATGTCCACCCGTGACGACGCGCTGACGCGCTGGCGGCTGATTCTGGGACGGCGCGCGGAGCAGGCGAACCCCGCGTTCCGCCTTGGGGGCAAGGGCGAGCCGAGTGAATCGGGCGACGCCCCCTTGCAACGCGCCCTGCCCGCAGGGATGGGGCTGACCGCGCTGGATCGCGCGCTGAGCTTCGTGTACGACAGCAACGAACGCTTCGGCGGCACGGGCGACTCCGCGCCGTATGTCCCCCAGTGGCTGGAGCAGATGCGCGCGCTGTTCAACCAGTCCACGCTGGCGATGGTGCAGCGCGACGCCTTCGAGCGCACGGGGCTGGCAGAGCTACTGCTGCAGCCCGAAATCGTGCCGCGCCTGCAACCCGATGTGCGCCTTGCCGCAACCATCCTGAGCTTCAAGGAGCAAATCCCCGACGAGGTGAAACAAACCGCCCGCGACCTCATCCGCCAAGTGGTCGACGAGCTGCGCCGCAAACTGGAGACGCAAATCGTGCAGACCGTTATCGGCGCGCTGCAACGCAACCGCTACTCGCCCATCCGCAGCGCACGCAACCTCGACTGGCGGCGCACCCTCAAAAGCAACCTCAAGAACTACCTGCCCGAACGCAAGACGATTATCCCCGAACGACTCTACTTCTGGGCGAACGAGAAGCGCTACCGCGACTGGCAGATTATCATTCTGGTCGACCAGAGCGGCAGCATGGCGAACTCGGCGATTTACGCGAGCCTGATGGCGTGCATCTTCGCCTCGCTGCAGGTGCTGGAGACGCACTTGGTGGTGTTCGACACCAGCATCGTGGACTTGACGCCGTACCTGAGCGGCGACCCTGTGGAGTTGCTGTTCAGCCTGCAGTTGGGCGGGGGCACGGATATTGCCCAAGCGGTTGCCTACGGCGCAAATCTGGTCAAGCGCCCTGAAAAGTGCATCTTCGTGCTGATTACCGACCTTTACGAGGGGGGCGACGAAGCCGCGCTGCTGACGCGCCTGCGCGCCCTGCGCGAGAGCAAGGTGCAGGTGCTGTGCCTGCTCGCGCTGGAGGACGGCAAGCCTGCGTACCACAAGACGCTGGCGCGACAGGTCGCTGCGCTCGACATCCCGACCGTCGCCGCCACGCCCAACAAACTGCTGGAACTGATGGAGCAGATTCTGAAGGGGGTGCGCCGCTGAATGACGCCGATGACGCTGGACGAGGTGCGCGCGCTGTGCGATATGGCGACCTACCGCAACGCCGAGCAGATCGCGGCAGGCGACCAGTTGCTGCACTTGGCGCGCTCGGACACGACGCTGTACGCGCAGGTGCAAGGCTCCAAGCCCTACACGGTGCGCATCGAGTTCAAGGACGGCGCGCCGAGCGCGAAATGTACCTGCCCCGCCGCACGCTTCAGCAAGTTCTGCAAGCACGCGATTGCCGTGCTGATTGTGTGGGCGCAGTCGCCTGAACGGTTCGCCTACGGGCAGCAGACGCTGGTGGAGACCCCGCCTGCCGCGCCTAAGCGCGGGGCTAAACGCGCCGCCAAAGCGACTGCCGAACGCGCCGACCTGCAGACGCAAGCCCTCGAACAGACGCTCCGCCTCGCCCAAGAACTCGCCGAACGCGGCGCAACGGGCGTGCAGGAAGCGTTCCTCAAGCAACTGCTCGACAGCGCGGCAAACCTGCAGTCGCTCAAGACCCGCCGCCTGCAACAGCGCATCGAGACCCTCGTGCGCCTGATCGAAGCCGCGCGCGAGAATCCCCCTTCCGAGCAGGACTACACCCGCGCCTTTCTGGACTTGTGGGTCACGGCGCGCGCCATCGAGGAGCATTTCGCTGAGCGACGCCCCCTGCCCGAAGAGCAACTGGAAGAGATGCTTGGGCGCACTTGGCGCGACAAGGACTTCGCCATCCGCGAGAACCTGCGCCTGATGGAGCTTGCCTACGAGAACATCGAGCTGGCGACGGGCTTCCGACTGGACATCAGCACGCTGCTTGACCTCGATTCGGGCGAGTTGCTGCGCGAGATTAAGATTGTCCCGCTGCGCTTGGGCAATCGTGAGGCGCAGGCGTTCAAACCGCGTCGTGCCGAGCCGTTTCTGGCGACGCGCGTGGGGGTCTACCCCGGCTATGCGCCGAAGCGCATCAAGATTTACGACGCGCAGCCGCTGAGCGAGCTGCGCGACGCACTAACGGCGCAGGCGCTCCAGCACGCCCAGACCGAGTGGCAGCCCCTGCTGGAACGCTACCTCCAGCAGCGGCTCGACCCGTTCGCCCCGCGCGAGATGCCCTGCCTGGTGCGCTATCACGCCATCGCGTGGCAGGACGGGCAAGCGTGGCTGGCGGACGCGCAGGGACAGCTTGTGCCGCTGGCAGTGCTGACGCGACCCCTCTGCCTCCGACTGATTGCAGAGGCGGAGCAGTGGGCGCAAGCCGAGGCGGAACTGCTTGGCGCGATAGTCGCAGGCGTCACGCCTGCAATTCCTAAGCATTTCCCACACGAGGAGGCGTTGCTGCGCCACTCGTGGGACGCGCTGTTTGGCTACCTGGAAGGCGAGGACGCGGTCTACTTCCGCCCCATAAGCGGGCTGCACGCGCACGGCGTCGCGCCGCTGCTGTTTCAAATGCAGTACCGCGAGTATTGACGCCGCCTACTGGGGTATACTTCGGCTGCATGACGCTGGATGTGCGCGCGGTGGAGACGCTCATCGAACTCGCCCTGCAGGAAGACCTCGGCGCGGGCGACTGGACCACCGACAGCCTGATTCCCCCCAACCATCAGACCCGATGCGCGATTCTTGCGCAGGCGGAGGGCGTCTTGTGCGGGGTGGAGGTCGCCAAGCAGGTATTCCAGCGGCTCGATTCGAGCGTGCGCTTCCCAGACGCGCTGCAGGACGGCGTGCGCCTCGCGCCCGATACGCGCGTGCTAACGCTTGAGGGCAACACGCGCGCCTTGCTGAAAGCGGAACGCACCGCGCTGAACTTTTTGCAGCACCTGTCGGGCGTCGCCACGCGCACGCGCCTGTTCGTGGACGCCGTCGCGGGCACGGGCGCGCAGATTGTGGACACGCGCAAGACGACCCCCGCCCTGCGCCTGCTGGAGAAGTACGCCGTGCGCATCGGCGGCGGGCGCAACCACCGCGTCGGGCTGTACGACGGCATCCTCATCAAGGACAACCACCTCGCCGCGCTGGGGGGCGATATTGCCGAAGCCGTGCGCCGCGCACGCCAGCATGCGCATCACCTGCTCGCCGTCGAGGTGGAATGCACGACCCTCGCGCAGGTGGAACAAGCCATCGCTGCGGGCGCGGACGGCATCCTGCTGGACAACATGCCCATCGAGACGCTGCGTGAGGCGGTGCGCCTTGCCAAAGGGCGCGTGCGCTTTCTGGAGGCGTCGGGCGGCATCACGCTGGAGACCGTCCGCGCGGTCGCCGAAACGGGCGTGGACTACATCTCCGTCGGCGCACTCACCCACTCCGCGCCCATTCTGCCGATGCACCTGGAGTTTTAGCCATGCGCTGGCGCGAACTCTACCCCGAATGGCAGCAGGCGGTGGACGAACTGGTCGCCAGCCGCAAGACCGTGCTGGTGCTGGGCGGTATCGATTCGGGCAAAACCACCTTCTGCTCGCTGCTCCTTAAACTCAAGCATCAGGCGGGGATGCAGGTGGGCTTTGTGGACTTGGATGCGGGTCAGACGACGGTCGGACCGCCCGCCGCGTTCAGCAGCGTGGTGATACGCAAGCCCTACGAGTTGCTGCAAGACCTGACGCCCGACAGTTTGGCGTTTCTGGGCGATGTGTCGCCCGTGCGCCATGGGGCGCTTGCGCTGGCGGGGGCGCGGCGCGTGTTGGACGACCTGATGCCGCTCCAGCTCGACAGCCTGGTGATTGACACCGACGGCTACATCGGCGGCTGGCACGGACGTGCCTACAAACTGATGCTGATTGACCTCTTGCGCCCGCAGGTGATTGTCGCGCTGCAGCGCAAGGACGAACTCGCGCCGATTCTGGACGCCTTGCGCCGCCGCGCCGACTGGAACCTGCACGAGTTGCCTGTGCCACAGGCGATTTTGCGCAAGTCGCCGCCGTTTCGCAGCCAACATCGGCGCGCCGCCTTCGCCCGCTACTTCGAACGGGCGCAGTCGCACACGCTCCCGCTCGAGCAGTTCAGTTTCATTGGCAGGCGGCTGGGCGGGGGGCAGCCGATTTCCGACGCGCGCCGACGCTACCTCGCCGACCAAGTGCGCGCCGAACTGCTGCACGCCGAGATGGTCGGCGACTCGCTGCACCTCATCGTGCGCCAGCCGCTCAGCGACGCGCAAATCGAAACGCTGATGACGCTCGCAAGCGTCGACAAACTGGTGATGCTGCCCCAGTCGGCGTATCACAATCTGCTGGTAGGGCTAATCGACTACACGGGGCGGTGCTACGGGCTGGGGCTGATCGAATCGCTGGACTTCAAGGCGCGCACGCTGGGGGTGCTGTCGCCTGTGCGCTCGGTAGACCCTGTGCGCTGGGTGCAGTTGGGCTACCTGCGCATCCTGCCCGACGGCACGGAACTCGGCGAACCCCTACGGGACGGTTAACCGCCTTCGGGCGCCAGCCGAAAGCCGTGTGGAATCAGGTCGGCAAGCGTGTAGCGGGCAATCACGCGGTCGGGCGAGACACCCCACACGGCGAACGATTCGGGCGCGTCGGCGAACTCCAGCAGCACTTGTCGGCACGCGCCGCAGGGGGTTCCGCCGTCGGGCGTGCAGACCGCCGCCGCTACGAGTCGCCGTGCGCCTGCCGCGATTGCGCTGAACACGGCGACGCGCTCGGCGCAGAGGCTCAAGCCGTAGCTGGCGTTCTCCACATTGCAGCCCGCGAAGACGCGCCCGTCGTCAGTCAGCACCGCCGCGCCGACGGCGTAGCCCGAATAGGGCGCGTAAGCATGCGCCCGTGCCGCGCGCGCCGCCTGCACCAACGCCTGCTCTGTAGGCGATAGGTTCATTCGTCGTCCCCTGCCGACTCGGCGGCGAGTTCCTCCTCGAAGATTTCCTCCATCTCGTAGGGGTCTTCGTCCATCGCCGCGCTCATCTCGCGCATGAAGCGGCGCATCGTTTTGGGGTCGTCGGGGTCGCCCGCAAACTCCATGCTGTCGGCGAGGTCGTCGAGCATCTGGTCTTCCGAGCGCAGGCGCGCCACGCGCGAGACGAGCCGCTTCGACTCCGTCGCGCCACAGGCGGGGCATGCCTGCGGCGCATCCCGCTGCGCAATCGCCAGCAACTTCGAGAACCGCTTCCGACACTTCAGGCAGCGATACTCGTAGAGTGGCATCAGCCCATCACCTTCTGCAGCGTCTCCTTGAGGACGCTTGCCGAAGTTTGCAGGGCGGCGCGCTCCTCATCCGAGACGCCGATTTCGATGATTGCCTCGACGCCCTTGCGTCCGACGCGCGTCGGCAGCGAGAAGCACACCTCGCTGATGCCCAACGCGCCCGTCTGCAAGGTGGACACGGGCAACACCTGATGCTTGTCCAGCGCAATCGCGTTCACGACCTGCGCGATGGAGACGCCCACCGCGTAGCCCGCGCCCCCTTTGAGGCGAATCGCCTCCGCGCCCGAATTTTTCGTGCGCTCAAACACGGCGTCCATCGCCTCTTTGCTGTAGCCGGGGTAGTCCTTCAGGGGTACGCCCGCGATCGTCGCGCAACTCCACGCGGGCACCATCGAGTCGCCGTGTTCGCCCAGAATCAGCGCGTCCACATCGGTCGCCGCCACGCCGAAATGCTCCGCCAGAAACGAACGGAAGCGGCAGGTGTCCAGCACCGTGCCCAGCCCGATTACGCGCTCGGCGGGCAGCCCCGACTCCTTGACCGCCAAGTAGGTCAGGATGTCCACGGGGTTCGAGACGACCAAGATAATCGCGTCGTCGGCAAGTGCGACGCCCTTGAGGTTGCCCAGAATCTCGCGAAACAGCCCGACATTGCGGTTGATGAGTTCCAGTCGGCTCTCGTCGGGGCGTCGGCGCAAGCCTGCGGTGATGATGACCATGTGCGCGCCGTTGAGGTCGGCGTAGTCGCCCGCGCGGAATCGGATGGGCTGCGAGTAGGCTGCGCCGTGCCGCAGGTCTAACGCTTCGCCTTCAGCGGCGTCGCGATTGACATCCAGCAGCAGCACTTCCGAGACCGCGCCGATAAGTTGCAGTGTGAACGCGGCGTTCGAGCCGACGCGCCCGCCACCGCCAACGATTCCTACCTTCATCGTGTTTACCTCCCGATGTCAGGGCGTTCGGCGAACGCCCCGTGTCCGTCGGGTGCGCCCGACGCTTACAACAGCGGAAACTGCTCCAGAAAGCGCAAATCGTTCTCCAGAAACAGGCGCAGGTCATCCACGCCGTACTGCAGCATCGGGATGCGCTCGATGCCCAGCCCGAACGCGAAGCCGCTGTAGCGCTCCGTGTCGATGCCGTAGCGCTCCAGAATATTGGGATGAATCAGCCCTGCGCCGCCGAGTTCAAGCCAGCCGCCCTTCCACGAGATGGCGAAGTCCACCCCAGGCTCCACGAACGGGAAGTAGTCGGGTCTAAAGCGCACGCGCACCTCTGCGCCGAACATCAGTTGCGCGAACTGCGTCAGCACGCCTTTCAGGTGCGCCATGCTGACCCCTTCGTCCACCATGAAGGCGTCCACTTGGTGGAAGGTGTGCGAGTGGGTGGCGTCCACATTCTCGTAGCGGTAGCACCTGCCGATGACGGCGATGCGGATGGGCAGGCGACGCTCGCCGCGCTGCAGTTGCTCGAAGATGCGCCCCTGAATCGAAGTGGTCTGCGTGCGCAGCAGGTAGCCTGGCGCGATGTGGAACGAGTTCTGCTCGTCCATCGCGGGATGGTCGTCGGGATAGTTCAGTGCGCCGAAGTTGTATTTGAAGTGTTCCAAGTCGTATCCGTCCACGAATTCGAAGCCCAGCCCCGTCAGGGCGCGTTTGACCCGCTGCATGGTCAGCGTCAGCGGGTGCAGGCGTGCGGGACGCATGGGCGCGCCGGGCAGCGTGATGTCCAGTCGCTCGGCTTCGATGCGCTGGACGAGTTCTGCCTGCTCCAGCGCGGCGCGTCGCTCGGCGAAGAGCCGCTCTAAGTGTTCACGCGCGGCGTTTACCTGCTGCCCGAACTGGGGTCGCTGTTCGGGGGGCAGGGTGCCCAGTTGGCGCATGAGTTGCCCAATCGCGCCTTTGCGCCCCAGATAGTGCGTCTCCACCGCCTGCAGCTCGGCAAGGGACGCCGCCTGCGCAATCGCGCGTTCCGCCTCGTCCAGAATCGGCTGGATGCTCTCCACGGCGACGCTTACGGGCTGGGGCGCACGGATTCCACGAGCATGCGGAACGCTTCGGGGTCGCGCACCGCCATCTCCGCGAGTTGCTTGCGGTTCACTTCGATGCCGCGCTCGGTCAGCGCGTGGATGAACTCGTGGTAGCGCATGCCGTGCATACGGCATGCGGCGTTGATGCGCGTAATCCACAAGCGTCGGAAGTCGCGTTTGCGCTGCCGTCGATCGCGATAGGCGTACTGCAGGGATTTCATCACCTGCTCGTTCGCCTTGCGGAACAGGCGGCTTTTTGCGCCGTAATAGCCTTCCGCGAGTTTCAGAATCTTCTTGTGGCGACGGCGGGTCACCGTACCGCCTTTCACTCGTGCCATGTCTGTCTCCTCCTTACTTGCCTGCCAGTAGGCGATTGATGCGCCGATACTCGCCCTTGAAAAGTTCGTCTTCCAGGTCGAGACGGCGTTTGCGTGCGGGCGACTTACTCAGGAACAGGTGGCTGTTCCCGGCTTTCTTGTGCATCAGTTTGCCCGTTGCTGTGCGCTTGAAGCGCTTGGCGGCTGTTTTGCTTGTCTTCATTTTCGGCATCGGTAGCACCTCCTGCTGATTTCGATTTCGCCGCAGGCTTTTTGGCAGGCGCAAGCACCATCGTCATCTGCCTGCCTTCCATCGTCGGCGGCTTTTCGATTACGCCGTACTCCTGCACTGCATCGGCGATTTTGCGCAGCAACGCTTCGCCCACTTGGGGGCGTTCAAACTCGCGGCTGCGGAAAATGACCACGAATTTTACCTTATCGCCCTCCTGCAGAAACTCGATGGTATTGCGTATCTTGGTTTCGATGTCGTGTGCGCCGATGGCGGGGCGCAGGCGGACGGTCTTGATGTCGCCGCCTTTTTGCTTCTTTTTGGCTTCCTTCGCCAGCTTCTCCTGCTCATAGCGGTATCGCCCGTAGTCCAGAATCTTGCACACGGGCGGGTTCGCGGTCGGCGCGACTTCCACCAGGTCTAAGCCCTGCTCTTGGGCGATTTTCAAGGCGCGGCGTGTGGGCATCACGCCCAACTGCTTCCCGTCCGAATTGATAACACGCACCTCGCGGGCGCGGATTCGGTTGTTGATCCTCAGTTCCTTCTGAATGGCTCCCTCACCCTCGCTTTGTTGGTCTACTCAATCAGCGTCTGCCCGAGCACGCGCAGGATGTCCTCCATCACTTCGGGCGCGAAGCCCTCCTCGGCGTAGCGGATAATGCCCTTCTTGTCCACGATATACATCGTGGGGAAGGCTTTCACGCGGGCGCGACGCTTCACTTCCTGCTCGTTCGGCGGGACGACGATGGGATAGGTCATCTTGTACTGCTCGACGAACGCGCGCACTTCGTCGGGCGTACCCGAATCGAGCGCGACGCCCACCACGACCAGCCCGCGGCTGCTATATTTGTCGTGCAGCTCCTGCAGGTAGGGGATCGCTGCGCGGCACGGTCCGCACCAAGTCGCCCAGAAGTCCACCAGGTACACCTTGTCCTGCTTGCCGCCGAGCTTGACCTCCTTGCCGTTGAGGTCTTTGAAGGTCATCTCAGGCATTTTCTGCCCGACGCGCAGCTGCGCACTCGACGGCATCGTCGCGTACAGAAACACGGCTAAGCCCAACAGTGCCACAGGTAATAAGTACCGTTTCATCATCGCCTCCACAAGCCTATTATACCATGCAGGCGCAGAATTCAAGTCGTTCGGCAGGAAACTCGCGCCGCGCGGGGAAATCCAACGGCGGAGGTACAACGACGATGGCGCGACCAGTGACTCTCTTTACAGGACAGTGGGCAGATCTGCCCCTTGAAACGATGGCGCAGAAAGCAAGTGAGTTCGGCTACGACGGGCTGGAGTTGGCGTGCTGGGGCGACCACTTCGATGTCGAAAAAGCCCTTACGCACGACGGCTACTGCGAGTCGCGCTGGGAGATTCTGGAGCGATACGGCTTGAAGTGCTTCGCGATTAGCAACCACCTTGTGGGGCAGGCGGTGTGCGACCCGATTGACGCGCGGCACAAGGCGATTTTGCCTGCGCGGGTGTGGGGCGACGGCGACCCCGAAGGCGTGCGTCAACGCGCCGCCGAGGAGATGAAAAACACTGCCCGCGCCGCCCGCAGGCTCTTCAACTGCGCCCCCGACGAGGTGAAGCGACAGCTTACGCGCGTGGTGGTCAACGGCTTCACAGGCAGCAGCATCTGGCAGTATCTCTACTCGTTCCCGCCCAACCCGCCCGACTTGGTGGAGAAGGGCTTCGCCGACTTCGCCGCGCGCTGGAAGCCGATTCTGGATGTCTTCGCGCAAGAGGATGTCTACTTCGCACTGGAGGTGCATCCGACGGAAATCGCCTACGACATCGTCACGGCGGAGCGTGCGATTGAGGCGGTGGGCGGGCATCCGCGCTTCGGCTTCAACTACGACCCCAGCCATCTGGGCTATCAAGGTGTGGACTATGTGGCGTTCATTCGGCGTTTCCGCGACCGCATCTTCCACATGCATGTGAAGGATGTCTGGTGGTCCGAGACGCCGCGCTTGTCGGGCGTGTTTGGCGGGCACTTGAATTTCGGCGACTCGCGTCGGTACTGGGACTTCCGCTCGCCGGGGCGCGGCTCGGTGGACTTCGAGGAGATCATCCGCGCGCTGAACGAAATCGGCTATCAGGGACCGCTCTCCGTGGAGTGGGAAGACAGCGGGATGGATCGCGAGCACGGCGCGCGTGAGGCGTGTCAGTTCGTGCGCCATCTCGATTTCGAGCCGTCGCGCGTGGCGTTCGACGCCGCCTTCGAGCGCGGGTAGGGCGTTCAGGGGCAGGGGGCGCGCTCCTTGCCCCTACACTTGCTCTTCCAACAGGCGGCTCAACTGCTCGGCGAATGCCTGCAGACTGCCTGCCGACAGCGCGACATCGTACAGCGCGTTTAGCTGCGCCACATCGTGAACCGAGCGCACCTGCGCCTCCAGCGACTCGGGCACATCGCCGTACAGCCCGCGCAGGAGCTTCAGCAAGCCGTCCTGCAAGCCGCGCTCTATACCTTGCTGCAAGCCCTGCTGCAAGCCTTGTTCCAAGCCCTGCTGCAAGCCCTGCTGCAAGCCCTGCTGCAAGCCTTGTTCCAAGCCCTGCTGCAAGCCCTGCTGCAAGCCCTGCTGCAAGCCCTGCTGCAAGCCCTGCTGCAAGCCATCACGCAACGCCTTCCGCTCCATCACGGAGAGGTACGGCGTGCCCTTCTCGCGCTTCACCTCTTCCAGCAGCTGCTCGTAGCGCTCCTCAAAGATCTCAGGCAGTACCATAACCCACTCCAGTAAGCGTATCAGCTCTCCAACCTGCTCTTCAGTATACCCTCGATCCAACGCCAGACGCACCAGCTCCAGCCGCGACTGCAGTATGAACTCCGCATCGGACGACGCCTGCGCCCGACGAAACGCCACAAACAGCAACGCGCACGGATTGGGGTTCGCCAGCAATTCGGCTTCGTCCCATTCGAGGAGCTTCACGGTGTAAAACTCGAACTCCAGGCGGCAACCCGCCAGCGAACGCTCGTACTTCGTTGGACGCCAGTGCGGATTCTTGTCTGCTAAAATCGCTATCGTGACGATGGGACGACGGTAATAGAGCCACAGCGCGGCGTCATAGGTGTAGGTGCGTTCAGGGAACAGGCGATCTGGACGCGACTGCACCTCGATGTGAATCAAAATCCACTGCTCTGTTCCGTCCCTGAAGTAGACCCGCACAAGTTTATCAACCGTCTGGCGTCCTGTGCGGCTTTGACGCGCGATGCGCTGCAGTTCCGCGTCCAGAAATTCGTACCCGCGCTGCCAGTCTATCAGCCCGTGGAGTTCTGGGTGGATCATCTCAATCAGCTGCGGGAAGAAGAGACGAATCAGTTCCTTCCATGGGCTGTCTTGGTCGTGCCGTTTGCGTTGGGCGGCGCGCTTCCGTGCTGCCATAACACAATTCTACCCGCCGATACTGGTCGCACGCTCGCGTTTCAGCACGAGCCAACTGAGCGCGGAGCCGAGCGTGAGCATCAGGGCGCAGCCAATAAACGGCGTGCGGTGCGCGGGGATAGCGATGTCGCCCAGCGTCAGGGGCACATGCTCATACAGAAACCCGCCGAGCAGCGCGCCGAGGATGCTGCCGACGCCCTGCGCTGTGCCCGCCGCGCCCAGCATCACCCCGCGCCGTTCGGGGTCGATCTCACTCAACTCTGCCATCCACGCGGCGAAAGTCAGCACGAAGCTAATCGCGCCCAGCGCGGCGGCGACCAGTACCCATGCCAGCGGTGGCTGCGAGGGCGCGACCACGCTCCACACCACGCCTGCCGCCAGCGTCAGCCCAAGACGGATGCTGCGCGTGCGTCCCAGCCGATCGGCGAGCCGTCCCAACGGCAGGCTCAGCGCGGCAATCGCCAGCGCAGGTGCGACCAACCCCACCCCAAACAAGGTCTCGCTCACGCCAAATTCGTCCATCGCGTAGAGTTTGACCAACAGCATAATCAGCCCGATGCCGAAGAACACCACGAACGCCAGCAGCATGTGTCCAGGCGCAATCCGCAGCGCGTTCAGGAACGCTCGTAGCGAGAGTTTCTCGCCCGATTTGCCGTCTGCGCTGTTGGGCGCGCGCCCGTCGCGCGGGTAGAACCGCCACGCAATCAGCGTCGCTACCGTGAACAGGCACGCGGTGAGATAGAACGAGGCTTGCTTCGCGCCCGTGAGGTCGTTCGCCAGCCCGCCTGCCAGCGGTCCCAGCGCAATGCCCGACATGTAGGTCATATTCAGGAAGCTCATCGCCCACGCCCGCTTGTGCGGGGGCACCGAGTCGCCAATCGCGGCGTAGACGGCGGGCCAGAGCATCGCCGCGCCCAGCCCGTCCAGCGCACGCAGCGCAATAAAGTGCAGCGGGTGGCTTGCCACAAGCGTCGCCAGCGAGGTGAACACCGTCAGCAGCGGTCCCAGCACGATTAGCCGACGCCTGCCGATATGGTCGCTCAGCATCCCCATCGGCGCGCGGAAAATCGCCTCCACAAGCAGGAACACCGAGCCGACCACTGTGATAGTCGACTCGCCCAGCCCGACCACTTCCCGCAAATAGACGGGCATCGCCGAGATATTGAGCGTCACATAGCCCAGCTCGGCGAAGCCCGCCATCACCACCAGCGCCCAGAACGCCGAGAGCGACTTCACAATCCGCAAAGGGCGCGCCCGCCGCTCAGTCTAACCCAACATCGATGCGCACCTCGCGCCCCGTCGCCGACGACTCGTAAATCGCGTCCATAATCGCGTTCAGGTAGTAGCCATGCTCGCCAGGGATGGGCGCAGGCGTGTTATTCCGCACTGCCTCCACGAACGCCTCGACATTCGCCTGATACGAGTTGACATTCGGCAGGTTCGCAGGCTCGATGTTATATAGCGTGCGGTTCTGCTCGGTCGCGATACGCACAGGACGCTCGCTCATCGGGTCGGCGAACACGCCGCCCTTATCGCCCAGCAGCAGCGTGTTGAACTCGTCGCGCTCGATATTGGCGCAGAAGCTCGACTCCAGCGTCACGGTCGCGCCGTTTTCGAGCCGAATCAGCCCGACGGCGAAGTCTTCCACGGTGAACTTGGTGTGATCCCACTGTCCCATCAGCCCGACGACATCGGGGCGGTTGCCGAACTTGGTGTAAGTCGCGCCGAACGCCGCCACGGGCTTGGGGTAGCCCATCAGCCACAGGGTCGTGTCCAGAATATGCACGCCGATGTCGATGAGCGGTCCGCCGCCCTGTTTCTCCTTGTCGATGAACACGCCCCAGCCTGGGATTCCGCGTCGGCGCAGCGCATGGGCGCGCGCGTAGTATACCTCGCCCAGATTACCCTCCTGCACGATGTATTTGTGCAGGAACTGCGCGACGCCCGAAAACCGCCACTGCAGCGACACATGGAGCAGTTTGCCCACGCGCCGCGCGGTTTGCACCATCTCGCGCGCCTCGTGCGCGTTGCGCGCCAGCGGCTTCTCGCAGTGCACATGCTTGCCCGCCTCCAACGCGGCGATGGTCGCGTCCTTGTGCAGGAAGTTGGGCGTCGCCACGACCACAACATGGATGTCATCGCGCTGCACCATCTCTCGATAGTCGGTATAGACATGGGGGATATGGAATCGCTCGGCGGCGGCGCGTGCGCTCTCTTCGTTCACATCGGCGACGGCGACCATCTGCACGCGATCCGAGAGCCGTGCGTAGCTGGGCATATGCTGCCCTTGCGCGATTCCGCCTGCTCCGATAAAGCCTACGCCTATCTTACTCAAGTTCGTCGCTCCTCCTTCGTAGCGTGTGGCGACCTGCGTCGCCTAAGCCTAAAACCGCACGGTAGTATACCTTATCAGAAGCCGTCCACTGACGGGTCGTTCAGGTGGTCGGTGTAGTTCAGCAGGCTCACATAGAGTCGCTCGCCCGCCCGCTCGACGATAGAGACGCCCGTGTTATCCAGTCGGATGCGCCGATAGGTCTGGATGTCGCCTGCCAGCGCCTCGCAGAGCAGGATGCGCAAGCTGCCGCCGTGCCCGACCACGACCACCTCGCCGCTGGGGTGCTGTTCCAGCAGGCGGTGTCCGAACGCGCGCACGCGCTGCCAGAACGCCTGCATCGGCTCGGCTTCGGGGGGCGTGCCCATCATCGGGTCGTACAGGTAGGTGAAGTGATGGTCGGGGAAGCGTTGCTGGATTTCGTCGCTGGTCAAGCCTTCCCACAGTCCCCAGTGTCGCTCGCGCAGGGCGGGTTCAGGGTGCAGCGGTGCGCCGAGCGCGTCGGCAATCGCCTGCGCGGTGTGCCACGCCCGTTGCAAGTCGCTGCTGTAGACGGCGACGGGTTTCTGGATGCGCACGGATAGCCACTGCGCCGCCTGCTGCGCCTGACGCCAACCCACCGCGTCTAATGGAGTGTCGGAATGTCCCTGAATGCGTCCCACTTGGTTCCACGCGGTCTGCCCGTGTCGCACCAGATAGATTCGCAGCATGCACCTTACAGTGTACCCGTTTTTCGGGCAGATTTCACGAAGTCGCCGCCCTGAATCGGCAGGAATCGGCGATCGGGCGGCGTATATGCAATTGTCCCGACGCGGATTGGGGTATAATACGGCGACGGTACTTGCGCCGCTCGTGCAACAAAGGAGCTCTTATCGGTGATTATCGCATCCTATGGAGGTAGGCACGAGACATGGGCGACCCAAAACAACTGATAGAACAGGCGTTCGCGCTCAAAAACGAAGGGCGCTACGAGGAAGCAGAGCAACTGCTGAAGCAGGCGCTGCAGTATAATCCGAACTCGGCAGAGGCGCATCACCTGCTGGGGCTGGTCTACTGCTTCACGGGGCTGTTTGACGAGTCGATTCAGGAGCTGGAGACCTCTGTGCGGCTGAACCCCGAAGCGATTCAACCGCGCTTAGACCTGGCGTTGACCTACTCCATGCTGGGCTACGAGCCAGAAGCCAAGCGCGAGTTCGAGGAGGTGCTGCGACGCGACCCGTCCAACGAGATGGCGCGACGGCAGATCGTCTACTTCAAGTAAGCCAAACGCCCCTGAAACTTCAGGGGCGTCCGCTGGCGAACGGGTACAGGTATTTTCCTTATCTACGGTACTCCGACGAGTTCGCGCTCCTCGGCAACGCTTTCGGGTTCCAGCGTACAGTTGAGCGAGCTGCCAAAGAGCTTGTACAGGACATTCAGTGAGGCTTGTTCAACCTGTTCCGTGGTAATCCCCAACTGGTCAGCGATCGCTTCGGCGTCATGCCCCTGCGCAAACAGATGCAGAATGTTCCGCTCACGCTCCGTCAGTCTCGTGTCCATCGGCATAGACCTCCTTTGGTACTGAAGGGATTATACCCGCTGCGGGGGCGGGTGTGTCAAGTCGAATCGCGTGTCTCGCGAAAACTGGCAGGAGTGCGGGTTCCGTTGCGTGCGCCGTTGCGGGGCAGCGGGGTCACGACGGTCTCGTAGCCGTTGGGGGTGCGCCGAATGTAGCCGCGCGATTCGAGTTCCTGCAGGTAGTTATACAGCGTCTGGCGCGAGCAGCCGAGCGTCTCGGCAAGCTTGGTGCGCGGCAAGTTCGGGTGCTCATACAGCAGCCACAGTAGTTGCTCCATCGTGGCTTCTTTGGCGTGCCCGTTGCCGTTGCGCTCCATCGGCTGCACTAGCGCGTACCCATGCGCTGGC
The DNA here is from genome assembly GCF_047502635.1 of Synechococcus sp. RC10B2. Taxonomy (NCBI): domain Bacteria; kingdom Bacillati; phylum Cyanobacteriota; class Cyanophyceae; order Synechococcales; family Synechococcaceae; genus Synechococcus; species Synechococcus sp. RC10B2. Next base: position 22,837 of record NZ_JANSHO010000041.1, on the reverse strand, counting down.
TCCGACGGCACAGGCTCGGACGCTTCAGGTTGGGGCGGCGGCTCCGCAGGCTCCGACTGCGCCTGCACCTTCAGCGCGTAGTTGCGATCCTCGCCGATAATTTCGATGAGCGCGAACATGATAATCGGCAGCGTCACCGACAGCAGGAACGGACGCAGGAACACCACCATCTGGTCAAACGCGCTGGCGGTCGGTAGCGGCTGCTGGTGCATAATCCCGTACAAGTAGTTCGCATACGCGCTGATGAAGGTCACCAGAATCAGCACGCCCCATAACGGCAGCGTCGGGCGACCCTGCCGCTTGCGCAACTGGATGCCATACGCCAGCCCCAGAATGCCCAAGTCAATCCCTAACGCCTGCACATAGCCCCAGACGAGGTTGCCGCCCTCTAAGGTGCTGAAAGTGTACGCCACATGGTGGACGCTGCCCGCCAGCACAAACAGCGTGACGACCACCAGCAGCGCGGTGGACAACGGCATGTCTTTCAGTGAATCGCGCATCAGTGTAACCTCCCTGTTCTTGCGCCCCAGATAGCGTTTCGGTTCGGGGGAAGGCGAAAGATTCCTGCCCCCGACAGCGATTCCTGCCAGTTATGCAGTGGTCTACGCCCTAATCCGCCAGCACATGCATGTAGAGTTCGCTGGGGTCGGGGTCGGGGCTTTCGTCGGCGAAGCGGGCAGCGTCGGCGACCTGCTCGCGCGCCTGCTCGTCCCAGAGTTTCAAGTCCGCCTCCGTCGCCAAGTTGTGCGCTAACAGGTACTGCTGCAGGTTCGTGAGCGGGTCGCGCTTGCGCCACTCTTCGACCTCTTCGCGCGTGCGGTACGAGCCAGGGTCGGTGATGTCCGCTGCGCCGTGCCCCACGAAGCGGTACACAATCGCCTCCACAAAGTACGGCTCTTGGTGGGTGCGCACATGGTCGATAATCGCCTTCGCCTCGTCCAGCACATTCAGCAAATCCATCCCGTCGATTTGCTTGCTGGGGAAGCCGTAGACGCTGGCGCGTTGCGCGAGATTCGGCACAGCGGAGTGCAGCTCAACGGGCGTGCCCATCGCGTACTTGTTGTTCTCCACGATGTAAATCACGGGCAGTTTCCACAGCCCTGCCATGTTGAGCGATTCGTGAAGTAGCCCTGCGTTCATCGCGCCGTCGCCGAAGAAGCAGAGCGTGACGCCGCCCGTCTCCTCGTACTTCTGGGCGAAGGCGACGCCTGTGGCGATGCCCGTCACATCGCCCACGATGCCGTAGCCGCCGAGGAAGTTGTTCGCCTTGTCGTACAGGTGCATCGAGCCGCCCTTGCCGCGGCACAGCCCCGTGACCTTGCCGTACAGTTCCGCCATCACGGCGCGCGGGTCGCTGCCGAGCGCCAGCACATAGGCGTGGTCGCGGTAGTGCCCCAGCACGCGGTCTTCAGGGCGCAGGTGGTGGATAAAGCCCAGTGCAAGCGCCTCCTGCCCGATGTAGAGGTGCAGATAGCCGCCAATTTTGTCTTGGCGGTACGCCTTGTCGCAGTGTTCCTCAAAGCGACGGATAAACAGCATCTGCTTGTACAAATCGACAATCTCTTGCGGGGTCGGGGTGTAGCCCCGCTTGGGCGATTTCGAGTTCGTAGCGGTCTTCGCGCGTTTGGTCGTCTTCATGCCAGCCTCCAGAGTCGGCATACAGTGTACCCGAACGGGGTATGCTATTGCTATGCCGACCTACACCGATTTGCAGGGGCGCGTGGCGATTATCACGGGCGCGAGTCGCGGGATTGGGCGTGCGATTGCGCTGCGGCTGGCGCGCGAGGGTGTCGCGGTGGTGATTGCTGCCAAGACCGCTGAGCCTGACCCGCGCCTGCCCGGCACCATCTACACTGTCGCGGAGGAGGTCGCCGCGCTGGGTGGGCGCGCGCTGCCCATCCGAGTCGATGTGCGCGACGAGAACGCCCTGCAACGCATGGTGGACGCGACGCTGCAGACCTTCGGGCGCATCGACATCTTGGTCAACAACGCGGGCGCGCTGTGGTGGTATCCCGTGCTGGAGACGCCGCCCAAACGCTTCGACCTTGTGATGCAGGTGAACCTGCGGGCGAGTTTCGTCGCCTCCCAACTCGTGCTGCCCACGATGATCCGGCAGCGCTGGGGGCACATCATTAATATGTCGCCACCGATAGACCTCAGCGTGCTACCGGGCAAGGTCGCCTACATGATTTCCAAGTTCGGGATGACGATGCTGGCGTTGGGGCTGGCGGAAGAGGTGCGCGAGCATAATATCGCGGTGAACGCGCTGTGGCCCCGCACGCTGATTGAGAGCCAAGCGACGATTGCGTGGGGGCTGGGCACGCCCAAGCAGTGGCGCAAGGCGGACATTATGGCGGACGCCGTGTACGAGTTGGTGCGCCGCGAGCCGCACACCTGCACGGGCAAAGCGTGGATCGACGAAGACCTATTGCGCGAGGCGGGCGTCACGGACTTCTCGGTCTACAACTGCACACCCGATGGCGAGCCGATGGAGATTGTCTGGCAGGGCGTGCAGGCAGGTCGGCGCGAGGGGGGATAACACGCTGCCGCCGAACGCGCGAGTTGGCTGCGAAGCAAGCTGTGGAACGGTTAGACCTCTCCACTACTCCAGAGGCACGACAATTTTGAGCGCGACGCGGCTTTGGGTGCGCGCAGCATTTGGCAGCCCGAAAAGCAGATATACCTCCTGCCCCGTGCGCAACTGCTGCGAGTAGGTCAGGTAAAAGTTGTTGGTGGAGATTGCCGTGCCGCCGCTCTCGATGCGGTTGTTGACCCAGCGTCCGCCAATGACTTGCTCAGGTGTCAGCTCGTAGTTCAGCGTTACTATCGCCTGCACCGACTGGTCGCGTGGGCGGTCGCGGTAGTCTATTTGCAACGCCTCAAAAGTGACGCCCAGCCGCAGTCGTGGCAGCGGCTCCAGTCGCTGCTGCACGGATACATACCGACTGCGCCCGCCGTTCTGGTCGCCCACGAGCATAAAGAGAAGCCCACTGCGGGAGGCGTCCAGGAAATTCCACTGCGCCAGCAGTGCGCCGTAGCGGTCGGTGTTCGGCGGGCGACGCAGGAAGTCGAACTGCACCCCGTAGGCGACTTGAGTGCGGAGGTAGACTTGCGCGCCGACGCTGACGCCTTCATCGAGAATCCGCCCGTCGTAGAGCGTCCGTCGCTTGCCGCTGAGGCGCACGCCACGCGCCAGCACGAACTGCTGGGGCTGCTCTACATAGCTAAGGTCGATATCGTAGCCGCGCCAGCCGCGCTCTGGCACGAACGCCAGTCGTGGCGCGAAGTTGGGCGAAAGGTCAGTGTAGGTCATCTGCAGCCCCAGTTGGCGTGGGGGTGCCTTGCGCGCCAGGCGCACAAGCGTATAGTCTCCCTCACGCGCGCCCGAAAGCATGGCACGCAGACCGTACAGTTGCCACTCGCCCGCGCCCGTAAGTTGCCCAATCGCGCCCTCTACGGCGGCCAATTGCTCGCGGCTTACCCCATCCAGCGTCGTGAAGGCGACCCCCAAAAACGAGGAAGGGTTGAGGCGATAGCGTGTCTGACCCGCCGTGAAGCGGCTGCGTTGTGCGCCCTGCTCATATTCGCCGCCCAACAGCCCGTACTCCAGCGCGCCTGACTGACCGAACATCTTAAGCCCTGCCCGCAGTTGCGGCACGCGCACGGAATAGAAGAGGCGCGTCGGCGGAAACAGGTTCTCGCCCTCCGTGAAAAAGGGGCGCGTCTCCCTGAGGAACCGCTCGGTGTACGAAAAGTCCACAGACGCAACATCGGCAGCAATCGTGGAGAAGTCAGGATTCACGGTCAGCAAGGCGACCTGCCCCTGTTCCGAGCGCCACTTGAGGTCGATCCCCATCCGAGAGCGGCTCGTTTGCGCGTCCGATTCGCTGAGCAGGTAGGGCAAGGCGACAATCGGCGGGCGTTGGCGTGGAAGTTCTAATGCGCCCCAGCGGACCTGCAGCCGCAGGTCATAGAAGTTGCCCGCTTGGGGAAACACATACACGGCTTGTGAGCGCGGGATGTGGCGCGCCAACGCCACGCCGAAGTATGGCTGCCCCGCACGGTAGCGCAGCAGGCGGAACGGGATGCGCATCTCCACGCTCCAGCCCTGCGGGGTGCGTTGTGCAGCCGCTTGCCAGTCGCCGCGCCAGCGCACATTCAGCGGCGCGCCTGCGGGCACCTCCAACCGCTGCGTGCCCAGCGGGTTCACAACGAACTGATACGGCGTCAGTTGCTGCCCTTGCGGGTCTACCGCGAAAATCACGCGGTCATCGTTTTCCATGTCGCCGTCGCGTCGCCGTTGCTGCGCACGGATTGCGCTCGGGTCAGGGTCGTCGCATATGAAGGCAACATAGATGGCGTCTGCCGTGTAGCCTATAAACGCGCGCGTCGTGAACTCAGCCGCCCGACCCTGCACAGGGTCATAAAACGAGTCGATACGCAGGGCTTCTGCCCATTCCGCCTCGTGTACGACGCCGTCTATCACAGGCGGCTGCACAAGCCGTTGCGCAGGGATGGTCGCGGGGTTCACGAGTTGCGCCCACGCGAACCCCATCGATAGCGTTCCCACATATAGTCCGACTCCTCGCATAGGTTCCGTCCCCCTGTTCGCTTATGCGTACCGTCCCAACAGTCCCAGTTGGCGCGCCCAGCGCTCGCAACGCCGATAGACCAGCGCGCCAACAAGCAGCAGCGTCGCCGTGCGTGCAACCTCGATGCCCAGCGCGGTCGCGTCGGGCAGCGCACCTGCCTGCACCCACTGCTGCAGCAGCCGCCACGCGGGTCCCAACGGCGCAAGATTCCCGACGCCCTCCGCAGGCGCAAGTAGAAACACTACCAGCGCCATCGAAACAACCTGCATCAGGTCGCCAATCCGCTTGAAGCGCAACGCCAACCCGCCCATCGCCAGCCCCAACGCATATGCCTGCCCCACCAGCAGCAGCGTCATCACCCCAAACGCAGGCAGGTCGAACGGCAGCCACACGCCTGTGATTGCCATCGTCGCCAGCAGCCCTACCGCCCCAAACAGCGCGACGCTCAGCAGGTAGCTCACCATATGCGCCAGCGTCGCCATCACCAGCCCGAACGGCGAAAGCGCGAGCTGCTCCAGCGTGCCCGTCTGCGACTCGGTGAGCAAAAACGCCGCAACGCGCTGAAACCCCACATTCGTCAGCATAAACGCATAGTAGCCGATTACCAGCGCGGCATAATCCGCCTGCGGCGCGCCGAACGCCCGCACCCCAAAGTAGAGCATCAGAAACAGCATCAGCGCAAACGCCAACGCTGAAAGGGTGTTGAGCCAGTAGTGGCGCATCTGCACCCATTCCGCGCGTAGGCACGCCCAAAACAAGTACCTCATGGCTGACGCGCTACCTCCAGAAAAACCTCCTCCAGACGCGGGACGACGGTCTGTACCGACTCGATGGGGACCTGCTCCGCTTCCAGCAGGCGCATCAGGGTGTAGAGGCTCCGTGCGTCGTGCGCGCGGAGGGTGATGGCGCGCCCATCAAGGGTCGCTTCAGGCAGCTGGGCGCGGATGGCATCCTGGAGCGTCTCGGAGAGCGGCTGTGCGGTGGTGATTACGAAGGCGCGTTGCCCGAACGCGGCGCGCAACTCATCAGGGCTGCCCTCGCGCGCGAGCGTGCCCTTGTGCAGAATCAGCACGCGGTCGGCGAGTTGTTCCACCAGTTCCATCTGGTGCGTGCAGAGCAGGATTCCGCGTCCTGAGTCTGCCAGGGCGCGCAGGGCGTGTCGCAGGTCGCGCGCGGCTTCCACATCCAGTCCCAGCGTCGGCTCGTCCAAGAGCAGCAGGCGCGGCTCGCGGATGAGCGCAACCGCCAGCGCAACTTTCTGTTGCATCCCGCGCGAGAAGCCGCCGACCAGCTCGTGCGCTCGATGTGCCAGCCCCAGCCGTTCCAGCAGTTCGCCTGCGCGCCGCCGCGCCTGCGCGGGCGGGACGCCTGCAACCCCCGCGAAAAAGAGCAGGTTCTCCCACGCGCTGAGTTGCCAGTAGATGTTGCGGCTGCCCTCCAGGACCGCGCCGATGTGCGGCAGTGCGAGGCGCGGCTGGCGGATAGGGTCATACCCGCACACCGTGATTTGCCCGCTGTCAGGCAGCACCAGCCCCAGAATGCACTTTACGCAGGTGGTCTTGCCCGCGCCGTTAGAGCCGAGCAGTGCGACAATCTCGCCTGTATGTACCGTGAACGAGACGCCCTGCAGCGCGGGCGCACACGACTTGCCAATACGATAGGTCTTGTGCAGCCCCTGCACCTGCAACAGTGTGATATGCACTTCTGAATCGTCCCCCAATGGCTTTCCTTTCGACGAAGGTCGTCTCGTTCCCTGCTGCTTTTTTGTGCAAATGCGCGTTGGTGGCTAATCTCACGAAAGGCTCGAGATGAGAATAGTATGGGTGACTGCCAAACGCCTCCAGGGTAGGGATGGAGTCGGGGACGCCCAAACGCCCAAGTGCTACTAATGTTGCCGCCCAGAGATGTGTATTGTAAGGAGCACCCCACGGCATACCTCGCACAGGACGGAAAACCTCTAGTGCCTTCTCCTCCTTAGCGATTGCCTCTTGCAGAATACCTATCAGGAAGGGCGCTTGTGCGACATCCTTGCTCAGTCCAATCTGGCGGACACGGTAAATTTTAGCACAGATTGTTGGAATACGGTCGTCTAAGGCAGGCGCGTAGCGCTGCTCGGAAGGATTTACTCCGACACGACCATCTAAGGTAGGCACTGTGCGCTGCTCAGACGGATTTGCTCCAACGAAAGATATCCCGAGTCCGAGCAGACATACTCGCATCAACAGTCCGTTTCGCAACCATCTGTCACACAAGCTGTGAATGTACCTCCTTCTCAAGAGTTCCATGTTATACCAATCGCCAAGCCAAAGTTCACAAAAAACAGCAGTTGATGACCCCCTCCTTAAGGTTCCCCCTGCTCGCAGGGGGAACCGAACCCTCACGGTTCCCCTCGCGAAGCGGGGGGAACCTAAAGGAGGGGGGGCAATTCATAAACTCTGAACGCGCGATTGGTATAAGAGTCTATTCCTATTCTGGAAGTTGAATATATCGCCCGATTGCTGCTCGCGAAAGCATATGCAGTATTACTGACGCTCCTGACGCCAAAAGCGTTTCAAAGTGTTCTCTGTTTCACACTTCGGTTCAAGCACCCGCTGACGCTCTGACTCGTCCAATCGCGCCCACATCGTTTCGGTGGAGTATCTCTGGTTAGTTGGCGTTAGCGCACGGGGTCATCCGTGATAATCGCGTCCACGCCGAGTTGGGCGAGTTCGCGCTTGCGCTCCGCGTCGTTCACGGTCCACACGACCATCTTTTTGCGCTGTTGGCGGGCGCGGCGAATCGCCTCTGCGTCGACCAGCGTGTGTTCAGGATGCAACGCCTCGTGGCGCACGCCCCACCGCCGCCCATCCTCCAACAGCATGTGGGGCGTGTATCGGCTGATCAGCATGCCCAAGCGGATTTGGCGCGACTCTTCGGTGAACCAGCGCAGCGTGTCCAGACTAAACGACGAGACAATCACATTCGGCATCAGGCGATACTGCTCAATCAGCGCCAGCACCGTGCGCACGATCGGGCGGTCTTCGGGGTAGAAGGTCTTCATATCGATGTTGTAGCGTGTGCGGTTGCCGAACGCTTCGAAGACCTCCTTGAGGGTGGGGACGCGCTCGCCTGCGTATTTTGCGCCGTGCTTGACGCCAGCGTCGTACTTTTGGATTTCCGCCGCGCTGAGTTGGCGCACATCGCCTGTACCGTTGGTCGTGCGTTCCAAGTTGGGGTCGTGAATCACCATCGGAACGCCGTCTGCGCTGGGGGTGATGTCCAGTTCGATGCCGTCTGCGCCCATCTCCAGCGCGAGACGGAACGCGGACAGCGTATTCTCTGGGGCGTGCATGCTCGCGCCGCGATGCCCGAAAATCAGCGGGCGCTTGCCCTCCCAGAAGCGCATGGCTCACTCCTCCTCGGGCGCGTTGATGGTCAGCACGGGGCAGGTCGGCATGCGCACGACCTTCTCGGTGACGGAACCGAACACGAACCGCTTCCAGCCGCTGCGCCCGTGCGTGGCAATCACGATGAGGTCAATCCCCTTCTCCTTCTGGTAGTTGATAATCTCGTCGGCGGGGTCGCCCCAAACGACGCTGGCGAACACGGTCAGCGACTGGGGGATACGCTGCTCCATCAACTCCTGCATGGAGCGCTCCGCCGCCTCGCGCATTTCAGCTTCGTACAGCGGGATCTCCACATTCACGGGCACAGGCACCACATGCAACGGCGGCACCACATGCAGCAGGTGCAACTCGGCGTTGAAATGCTCCGCCAGTTCCACTGCCATATCGAGCGCATAGTAGGACGGCTCGCTGAAGTCCGTCGGCGCAAGGATTCTCTTGAACGGCAATCGCATCGTCGGTATCCTCCCGCAGTATTGTACCCTTAACAAGCCCCCTGACCAAAATAACAGGGGCGGCTGTAAACGATGTGTTGGCGCATTTACCTCAGCCCTGAGGGTGTTCGAAAAATAGGGCGCGGTTCCCGCGCCCACGCAAAAGCCCCCTCGCCGAACGATTTTTCGAACACCCTCTCCAGCCCTTGACCCTTCACTCGACTGGAGGGTGTATACTTCACTGTACGATGGCGAGGTTCCTACGAATCGGTGCAATGGCAAAGCAGGCGGGCGTGAAGGTCTCTACCTTGCGCTACTATGATGCGCGTGGGCTGCTTTCGCCCGCGTATCGCACGGAGTCGGGCTACCGCCTTTACACGCCCGACCAGCTGGAACGCCTTCGGTTTATTCAAGAGGCGAAGCGCTTGGGGTTGAGCCTGCGCCAGATTGCGCAGATCCTTCAGAGCAGCGACGCTGGCGACGCGCCGTGCGAGCGGGTCGCGCCTCTGTTTCGTCGGATGGCGGCGCGGCTCGACGAGCGGATTACACAGCTACAGGCGCGCCGCGACGCTCTGGAATATGCGCTGGCACACGCCCACTGCGGGCAAGAGTCATCTCCCTGTCGTCTGGTGAGCCTCGCCGTCGACTATCAACGGAGGTGTAGAACAATGGCACGACTCATAGAGGTGTTCACGGCGGGCTGTCCGCTGTGCGACGAGACGGTTCAGCGGGTCCAGCAGGCGGTCGCCCAGTGCGGCTGCACGGTGGTCACCCGCGCGCCCGACAGCCCAGAAGCCCAGCAGTACGGCATTCGGGCAGTCCCTGCGATTGTGGTTGAGGGACAGCTCCTGTTCACGGGGGTTCCCACCCAAGCGCAGGCAGACGCTCTGCTCCGTCGGGCGTAGGCGCATCCCCTAAACACCCGTCGCCCCCACCGAACCTCCCGCACATGGGGAGTACCCGCGTGCGAGGCGGGTTCAGGTGGGGGGCGCGGTGCTTTAAACCCGCTCCAGCAGGGTATAGGACATAAGGGGTGAATCCCCATGGACGCATGAAACCGCTGGGTCAACTAACCGTGATTTGCGGGAGTATGTTTGCGGGCAAGTCGGAGGAGCTGATACGCTTGGTGCGCCGCGCGATGTACGCCCGCAAAAAAGTGCAGGTGTTCAAACACGCGCTGGATGACCGCTTCGCACACACTGCCGTCGCGACACACAACGGCGTGCAGTGGGAAGCCATCCCCGTGCGCAATACGCGCGAGTTGCTGTGCCATCTGGACGCCGATACGGAGGTCGTCGCCATCGAGGAGGCGCAGTTTTTCGACGAGGAGTTGGTGCGCCTGTGCGTGGAGCTGGCGGATGCGGGCAAGACGGTCATCGTGGCGGGGCTGGATCAGGACTTCCGTCGCCAACCGTTCGGGATTATGCCGCTGTTGATGGCGCACGCGGACGAGGTGGTCAAGCTCCGCGCGATTTGCGTGCAGTGCGGTCGCCCTGCGAGCCACACGCAGCGGCTGGTGGACGGTCGCCCCGCCGCGTGGGACGAGCCGACCATCCTGATTGGCGCGGCGGAGCATTACGAGGCGCGCTGCCGCAACTGCCATCAGGTGCGTCGCGTGCCGCCTGCCTATCGCAAGCGGCTGCTGCGGGGTATCCGACGCACTGGGGAGACGCCATGAAGTTCCGCTGGTCGGGCGCGACGGCGTGCGATGTGGAGACCGCCGCTGCGCGGTTGAACGACTACTTCGGCGCGGTGGGCTATCGCACGCTGCCGTCGGAGCTGCGCTGGGCGCGCGGGAGCCTGTGGAAAGCCCTGCTCACGATGTCGCCGCGCCAGTTGCCGATTATCGTGGAGGCGAAGGTGCAGCCGTGGGGCGCACAGACGCTGGTCGATGTGACCTTCGACTTCCCGCGCAGTGTGCGCGCACTCAGCGAGCAGGACGCCGACTTGATTGTGGCGGAGCTGCGCGGCTTGACGGAGTACCTGCAGCACGGCGTGGCGGACTTCGAGGCGATGCTTCGGCTGGAGCGTGCCGCCCAGCGCACGGCGCGCGCCGCGCTGCTCAACACGCTGGGGCTGATTGTGCTCCTCTCGCTGCCGCTGGCGTGGCTGTTCGGGCAGATGCAACTGCCCCCGCTGTTGGCGTCGATGCTGGGCGGGCTGGTGGGCGGCGCGCTGGCAAGCTACCTGTTCTGGCGGCTGATCCGGAGGCGGTAGATGCGACTCATCGAGTGGCTCTCACGGCGCGAGGTGTACGCCGCAGCGGGCGTGCTGCTTGCGTTGGTGAAGTACCTGATCGATCGCTATGTAGCGGCGCGGTACGGCGTGCAGTGGCTGCCGTGGCACTACTGGGTGTTGCCGCACGAAGGCTCGCTGCTGCAGGTTCCTGATGCGCTGCGCCCGATGTACCTAACACTGCTGTGGACGAGCGCGCCCTTCGCGCTTGTGGGGCTGACGCTGACCTACCTGCGCCTACGCGCGGCGAGGCTACATGGCGGGTGGGTGCTGCTGTTTTTCGTGCCGTTGCTGAATGTGATGCTGTTTCTGTCGCTGTGTCTGCTGCCGAGTCGGGCGCAGGCGGAAGGAGTGTCGGCGAGCGTGCGCGGCTGGCGACGGTTTGTGCCGCGCGACGAGCGGGGCAGTTGGTGGGCGGGCGCGTTGTTGCCTGCGCCGATTGGCGTCGCGTTCTGCCTGCTGGGCGTCTACGGGTTCCAGCAGTACGGCTGGGGTCTGTTTGTGGGCGCGCCGTTCGCTGTGGGGTTGCTCGCGCCTGTGATTGCGGGGGCGCACGCGCCGCGCACGCGGGGCGAGAGCCTCGCTGTTGCAGGCACGGCGCTGCTGATGTGGGGCGCGGGGCTGTTGCTGCTGGCGTTGGAGGGCGCGCTCTGTCTGGTGATGGCGGCGCCAATTGCCGCCGTGTTGGGCTCGCTCGGCGCAATCGTCGGACACACGCTGCAGGCGCGCCCGAACCGCCCTGGCGCGGAGTGGCTGAGCCTGCTCGTGCTGCTGTGCGTGCCCGCGCTGATGGGCGCGGAAAAACGCCTGACGCAGCCGCCCCTGTACGCGGTGTCCACCGCCGTAGAGATCGACGCGCCACCCGAAGTTGTCTGGCGCTGTGTCGTTGCTTTCCCGCCGCTGCCTGAACCCACCGAGTTGCCCTTCCGACTGGGCATCGCCTACCCAACTGAGGCGCGGGTTGAGGGGACGGGCGTCGGCGCGTGTCGGTACTGCGTCTTTTCGACGGGCGCGTTCGTGGAGCCGATTACCGTCTGGGACGCGCCGCGCCTGCTACGGTTCCGTGTGGTGAAAAACCCGCCTGCGCTGGTGGAGCTGTCGCCGTATGGACACTTGCCCGCGCCCCACGCGCACGGCTACTTCGTCGCCGAGCAGGGCGAGTTCCGCCTGACCCCGCTGCCCAACAACCGCACGCGACTGGTCGGCACGACCTGGTACCGCCACAATCTGTACCCCGCGTTTTACTGGCGCTGGTGGTGCGACGCGCTGATTCACCGAATTCACGGGCGCGTGCTGCGCCATATTAAGGCGCAGGCGGAAGCGCATCGGTAGGTACACTCCCCCACCATGACGCGCAGCCGATGGATAATCCCGCTGGTGCTGGCGGTCACGGTGTTCGTGCATTACTTGGATCGCAACAACTTGGCGATAGTGCTGCCGCAGGTTGCACGCGAGTTCGGCTGGGACGACCGCCAAATCGGGCAGCACGGCAACCTGCTGCTGGGCGCGTTTTACCTGACCTTCGGCATTGCGCAGGTGATTCTCAGCCCGCTGGCAGAGCGGTGGGGCGTCAAGCGCAGCCTGATGGCGTCGGTGGCGGGCTTTTCGGTCTGCACGATGCTGTTTTACCCGTTGGGTGGCTCGCTGGGCGCGCTGATTGCGCTGCGCCTGCTGCTGGGCGCGGCAGAGAGCGTGCATATGCCGATGAACAGCGCGCTGGTCGGGCGGTGGTTCGCCCCGCACGAGCGCGGGCGGGCAAACGCAATCTATGTGGCGGGCATCTTGGTCGCGCTGGCGGTCGCGCCGCTAATCGTCGTGCCGCTGGCGGAGCGGTTCGGCTGGCGGGCGACCTTTCTACTGCTGGGCGCGGCAGGGCTGGCAATCAGCCTACCGCTGGCAGCGCGCTACATCAGCGACCAGCCACCTGGTTGGAAGCCGTCGCAGGGTTCGGGCGCGCGCCTGCATCTCGCCGACGCGCTGCGGGCATACGGCGCACGCGATCCGTTGGCGTTCTGGCTGTACCTTGCGGCGGGCGTGTGCAACGCCTTCTGCGTGTTCGGCATCCTGAACTGGCTGCCCAGCTATCTGAACCGCACGCGGGACATCCCGTTCGGCGAGTTGAGCCTGCCGCTGTTCGGGGTGTTCATCGCGGGGATAGCGGGCGTGTTTTTCTGGGCGCACTGGGGTGACCGCACGGGTAGGCGCATCTCGTTTGCCAGCGCGGGGCTGCTGCTGGCGGGGTTGTGTGTGCTGCTGACGGCGTATGTGGACGCCAACGCGGGGGTGATTGCGCTGCTCGCGCTTGGCGTGTTCCTGCAGAGCAGTTTCAACGCGCAGGAGTTCGCGACTTTGCAGGGGATGTTGCCTGCCGAGCGTGTGGGCGCGGGCACGGGGCTATACAACGGGACGACCGTGCTGCTGGGCGGGGTCGGCGGCTCGTTCATTCCAGGCACGCTGGTCGCGCTCACGGGCGACTTTCAGGCGGGGATTCTTAGCGTCGCCGTCGGCGCGTGGCTGGTGAGCCTGCTGCTGGGGGCGCTCGCCCTGCGCCAATCCCGCGCAAAATAAGCAGGCTCAGGTATACTATCCCGCGCAACAGCGGAGGGAGCGATGCACTGGAACGCGAGCGCGCTGCGACAGGCGTTTTTGGGCTACTTTCAGGACAAAGGGCACTTGCTGCTGCCCTCGGACAGCCTCGTGCCGAAAGACCCGTCGCTGCTGTTTACCAGCGCGGGCATGGTGCAGTTCAAGCCCTACTTTCTGGGCGCGGCGCAGCCGCCCGCCCCGCGCGTGACCACCGTGCAGAAATGCCTGCGCACCACCGACATCGAATCGGTCGGCGACCTGTCGCACCTGACCTTTTTCGAGATGCTGGGCAACTTCAGCTTCGGCGACTACTTCAAGCGCGAGGCAATCCTGTTCGCGTGGGAGTTCCTGACCGAGCGGCTGAAGGTGGACACCGACCGCCTGCAGTTCACCGTGTTCCAAGACGACGACGAGGCGTTCACCATCTGGCATCGCGAGGTGGGCATCCCCGAAAACCGCATTTGGCGACTGGGCGAGAAGACCAACTTCTGGCCCGCCAACGCCATCACCGAGGGTCCCAACGGTCCCTGCGGTCCCTGTTCCGAGATTTTCTACGACACACGCATCGACACAGGGTGCAACAACCCCGACTGCGGTCCCGCGTGCGACTGCGGACGCTGGCTGGAGATTTGGAACCTGGTGTTTATGCAGTACGAGCGCAGCGAGGAGAACGGCAAACCGAAACTGACCCCGCTGCCGAAGCAGAACATCGACACGGGCATGGGACTGGAGCGCACCGCCGCCGTGCTGATGGGGCTGGAAAGCCCGTTCGAGACCGATGTGTTCGAGCCGATTGTACGGCGCATCGAGCAAATCGCGGGCGTGCGCTACAAGCAGGGCGAGCCGACCGACACCGCCATTCGCCTGATTGCCGACCACATCCGCGCGGCGACCTTCACGATTGCCGACGGCGTCATCCCCCAAAACGAGGGGCGCGGCTATGTGCTGCGGCGCATTATCCGTCGCGCGATTCTGCGCGGGCAGCGCGTGCTGGGCATCGAGCAGCCGTTCTTCGCCGACCTTGTGCCCGCCGTCGTCGACGCGCTGGGCGAGCAGTACCCCGAACTCGCCCAACGGCAGGACTACATCACGACCACCCTACGCTACGAGGAGCAACGCTTCCGCCACACGGTGCAGGCGGGGCTGGCGCGGCTGGAGGAGATGCTGACGGACGCCGAGACGCAACAGACCCGCACGCTGGCGGGCGAGCGCGTGTTCACCCTGTACGACACCTTCGGCTTCCCTGTGGAGTTGACGCGGGAAATCGCCGCCGAGCGCGGGATTGCCGTCGATATGCAGGGCTTCGAGCGGGCGATGGCAGCGCAACGCCAACGCGCCCGCGAAGCGAGCGGCATCTCGGAGAAACTGTTCGTGCAGACGGGCGCGGCGCTTTCGGAACTGGCGCAACACGCCCCACCCACCGCGTTCGTCGGCTACGAGCAACTCGCATGCGAGGCGCAGGTGGTCGGACTCGTGCGCGGGGGCGACTTGATTCCCGAAGCGCACGCGGGCGAGACCGTCGAGATTGTGCTGAACCGCACGCCGTTTTACGCCGAGTCGGGCGGACAGGTCGGCGACACGGGCGTTATTGAGTGGCAGGGCGGACGCGCGCAGGTGCTGGACACCCAAAAAGCGAACGACTACTACTTCCACCACGCGCGGATCCTTGAGGGCGCGCTGCGCTTGGGCGAGACCGTGCAGGCGCAGGTGGACGCCGAGCGCAGGCTCGATATCCAGCGCAACCACACCGCCACGCACTTGCTGCACGCCGCGCTGCGCCAAGTGCTGGGAACCCATGTCGCGCAGGCGGGGTCGCTGGTCGCCCCTGACCGACTGCGCTTCGACTTCACGCACCCGCGCGCCGTGACGCCCGACGAACTGGAGCGCATCGAATCGCTGGTGAACGAGAAACTGCTGCAGGCGTTGGAGGTGCGCGTGTATCCCGATGTGCCCATCGACGAGGCGCGTCGGCGCGGCGCGATGATGCTGTTTGGTGAGAAGTACGGCGCGCGCGTGCGCATGGTGGAAATCCCCGGCTTTTCGCTGGAGTTGTGCGGCGGCACGCACCTGCGCAGCACGGTGGAGGCGGGGCTGTTCAAAATCGTGCATGAGGGCAGCGTCGCGGCGGGCGTGCGACGCATCGAGGCGCTGACGGGACGCGCGCTGTACCAGTGGCTGCGCGAGCGCGAGCATGCCGTCCGCGCCGTCGCCGAGCGCATGCAGACGCCCGTGCCCGAACTGCCCGCCGCCGTCGAACGCCTGCAACGCCAACTGGACGCGCTGCAGACCGAACTGGAGCAACTCAAGCAGCGCGCCGCCAGCCAAGCGGTGGAGAACCTCACGCCGATTGATGTGGACGGCGTGCCTGTGGTGGCGCAGGCGGTGCAGGGCGTGGACGCCAAGTCGCTGGGCGCGGTCGCCGATCGGCTGATTCAGCGCGGGGTCGGCGTCGCCGCGCTGGGCACGGCGCACGACGGCAAGGTCGCGCTGGTGGTCAAGGTCGCGCCCGAATGGGTGCAGAAAGGTCTCCACGCGGGCAACCTCATCCGCCAGATTGCGCAGGCGGTCGGCGGCTCTGGCGGCGGGCGACCCGACTTTGCCCAAGCAGGCGGCAAACACCCCGAACGCCTCGCCGACGCGCTGGCGCAAACGCCGCAACTCGTGGCGCAACAACTGCGCGGATAGGAACCCCGCCAACGCCCGTGAAACTCGCATTAAAACTGGCAGGAACAAAAATAGCCCTTGCCGAATCTAATATGCACTATGAGACGACATGGCTTTACCTTGATCGAGTTGCTGGTCGTGATTGCGATTATCGCGATTCTCGCGGCGATTCTGTTCCCTGTGTTTGCGCAGGCGCGCGAGAAGGCGCGACAGACCCAGTGTACGAACAACATGAAGCAGAACGCGCTCGCCGTGCTACAATACATTCAGGACTACGACGAGCGGTTCCCGATGAGCCTCTACGCGACTGTCCAGAACAACCAGCCGTGTATCTTCACCCTGTACAACGCTATCTATCCCTATGTGAAGAACGCGGATGTGGTGGTGTGCCCGTCCGATCGGCAAGCGCTCGACTTAGTGGGTAGTTTTGAAAGAATCAACTCGCGCATGTGTTCCATCCCGAACTTCCGCTACACAGGCTACATCTTCAACTGGTGCGTGTTCGAGGATGGCTTTGTGCCGGGGCTGCGTAATGGTAATCCTGTTGTCTCGTTGGCGCAGATTGAGTTCCCTGTGGAGACCTCGATGCTGTACGACGGCACTTTGGGACCGCCGACGACTTTCCAGTCGTACCTGCAGGCGCGTCATAACAGCTTGGCAGGCGCGAACTTCGTGGATGGGCACGCCCGCACGGTCAAGGGGCGCGTGCGCGAGGGTCAGAACAGCACCGCGCCCACTTGGGACGGCAAGCAGGCGCGCATTTTTGATGTCGGCGAGGTCGGTCCCTATCAGGGTCAGTTCAACCTGTGGGGCGTCGCGGCGCGGCGCGCGAACGGTACGCCCTGCCGCAACTGCCCGAACCGCAACAACCCCGGCAACTGCAACTAATACCAATCGCGGGGACACAGTTTACAAAAACAAGCGAAATTGAAACCCCCTCCTTAGGGTTCCCCCTGCAAGCAGGGGGAACCGAGTAGGCGCGCCTATTGCGGTTCCCCTCGCGAAGCGGGGGGAACCTAAAGGAGGGGGGAAATTGTAAACTCCGCCCGCGCGATTGGTATAACTTTGGCAGCACCGCCTACACCAACGGCGCAATCGGTTTTTTAGAACACACGGCAGGAAGTTTCGCGCCGCCGCCGAAAATCTCCCATGTCGACGCAGACACTGCACACGAGGTGAGAACGGCTATGGATCGGAATTTAGGTATGGATTTTGTACGCGCGACTGAGGCGGCGGCGCTCAGTTCGGGGCGTTGGGTTGGCAAGGGCGACCGACACGCGGTAGACCAAGCCGCGTGCGAGGCGATGCGCCGCACGCTCGGCGACATCGACATGAAGGGCGTCGTGGTCATCGGCGAGGGCGAACGCGATGAGGCGCCGATGCTCTACATCGGCGAGGAACTCGGCACGGGCAACGGCTACGCCGTGCAAATCGCCGTCGACCCTGTGGAGGGCACGAACCTCGTCGCCACGGGGCAGCCCGGCGCAATCAGCGTCGTCGCCGCCGCCATCGAAGGCGAGGGCAAACTGCTCCGCGCGCCCGACATCTACATGGACAAACTCGTCGTCGGTCCCGCCGCCAAAGGCGCGGTGGACATCACGCTCCCGCCACGCATGAACCTCAAGGTCATCGCCAAGAGCCTTGGCAAAGAGGTGCAAGACCTGACCGTCGGGATGCTTGATCGCCCGCGCCACGAGCAACTGATTCGCGAGATTCGGCAGGCGGGAGCGCGCATCCGCCTGGTGTCCGACGGCGATTTGTCGCTCGCGCTGGAGGCGTTAGACCCGCAGGGCGAGATCGATGTGCTAATGGGCATCGGCGGTGCGCCCGAAGGGGTGCTGTCGGCGGCTGCTGCGCTGTGCATGGGCGGCGAGATTCAGGCGCGACTGGTGTTCCGCAACGAGCAGGAGCGCGAGCGCGCCAAGCAACTGCTCGGCACAGAGGATGTTGACCGCGTGCTGACGATGGAAGACCTTGCGTGGGGCAATGTGGTGTTCGCGGCGACGGGCATCACGGGCGGCAACCTGCTCGGCGGCGTGCGCTACACAGGCTGGGGCGCGATTACCCACTCGGTCGTGATGCGCTCGCGCAGTGGCACCATCCGCTGGCTGGAGACGCATCACCACTTCCACCATGACCCGCGCTACTGACGGGGTCGCCCCCGCGTGGGGTAGAATGATTCCGCGTGCGCGAGGGCGCATGCAGCACGGGACGCAAGCGTGATTACCATCGACTCTGTGGGCGACTCGCTGCAGCGGGTAGAGGCGCAAATCGGGCGCGTGATTATCGGGCAGCAGCGCGTGATCGAGCAGGCGCTGTGCGCCCTGCTCGCCGATGGGCATATTCTGATTGAGGGCGTGCCTGGCATCGCTAAGACTCTGCTGGTGCGCGTAATCGCCCAGACGCTGGGGCTGCAGTTCCGTCGCGTGCAGTTCACGCCCGACCTGATGCCCTCCGACCTCATCGGCACGACGATTTTCGACGCGCAATCGGGCGAGTTCCGCGTGCGCTACGGACCCATCTTCGCCAACATCGTGCTGGCGGACGAGGTGAACCGCACGCCGCCCAAAACGCAATCCGCGCTACTGGAGGCGATGGAGGAGCGCAAGGTCACCATCGACGGCGTCTCGCACGCGCTGCCGCGCCCGTTTATGGTGTTCGCCACGCAGAACCCCATCGAGTACGAGGGCACCTACCCGCTACCTGAAGCGCAGTTAGACCGATTCCTGCTCAAGGTCGTGATGGACTACCCCGCCGAAGACGAGGAGCGCGCTATCTTGCGCCTGCACGACGAGGGCTTCCGCACACACCAACTGGAGCAGGTCGGGCTGGAGCCTGTAATGGACGCGGCAGAACTGGAGCGACTGCGCGCAGTAGTGCGCGAGATTCAAGTCGCCGATGAGGTACGCGACTACATCCTGCAGATTGTACGCCGCACGCGCCAGAACGAGTACCTGCTGGTTGGGGCAAGCCCGCGCGCGGGCGTCGCGCTGCTGCTGGTGAGCAAGGCGCTGGCGGCGATTCGCGGGCGCGCGTTTGTGACCCCCGACGATGTGAAGCAGATGGCAACGCCCGTGCTGCGCCACCGCCTGATTCTCAAGCCCGAAGCGGAGGTGGAAGGGCTGAACGCTGACCGTATCCTGTCCAGTATTTTGGAGGCGACGCCTGTGCCGCGATGAGTAGCCTGCTGTTGGATCGCCCGCCGCAACTGCGCGACGCGCCCGACGATTCGGGCGACGGACGCGAGCGCACGCCCGTGCTGATCGTCGTGCGCCCCAGCAGCAGCGGCATGCTGCGCCATGTGCAGGGTCTGATTAAGTACCTGCCCGAGTTTGGCTACGCGCCGACGCTCACGGGACCCGACTTCATTCGCGACCGCGCGGGCGTCGTTGCCGACTCGCGCGCGGTGCGCACCCTGCGCGCCTACGCCGACGAGTTCCCGTTCGTTCACTGCCATGGGGTGCGGGCAGGCTGGATTTGCGCGTGGGCGTTCCGCGACCAGTACCCGTGGCTGTGGACGGTGCATCACCTGCTGCTCAGCAGAAGTGCGCTGGTGCGCGCCCTGTGGCGCTGGATTGCGAAGTTCCCGCGCGTGATTACCGCCGTCTCGGAGCAGGTCAAGGCAGGGCTTACGCGCGGCGGCGTGCCCGAAACGCGCATCGAGGTCGTGCCTGGCGGCATCGACTTGGAGCGGTTCGAGAAACTGCCCCGCCGCGAGGCGATGCGCGAGCAGTTTTTTGTGCCTGCCGACCGCCCGATTCTGCTGTGTGTGGGACGGTTCGTGCGCCACAAGGGCTTCGATGTGGCGATTCAGGCGATGGAGCGCATTTGGGAGTGCTTGCCTGACGCCGACCTGTGGCTGGCAGGCGACGGACCCGACAACACGCGCTTGGTGAAGCTCGCCGTGAAGTCCCGCCGCCCGCACCATGTGCGCTTCTTCGGCTACTGGAGCGCAGTGGAAGAGTTGTACGCCGCCGCCGATGTGCTGCTTGCGCCCGCGCGCGATGCGGGGCTGGGGCTTTCGACGATGGAGGCGATTGCCTGCGGGCTGCCCATCGTGGCGACCGACATCCCCGCGATGCGCCGCTTAGTGGAACACGAGCGCATGGGGCTGCTGGTTCCGCCCGACGACCCTGACGCGCTGGCGAACGCCGCGCTGCGCCTGCTCAACGACCGTGCGCTCGCCCAGCAGTTCGCCCGCAACGCGCTGCAGACCGCCGAACGGTTCCACATCCGCCACACCGTCGAGCAGACCGCGCCGTTGTACCGCAGGCTGACGCGAGGCTAAGCCTTACAACGCGCGCTGTGCAATCGCGTTCCCGTCGCAACTGAGCAGCACCTGCTCATCGTCGATCACCGTCTCCAGATGCACGGGGCGTCCCCACAGGCGCACCAGATAGCGCAAGCAGCGCGTCGTGCGTTGCATATCGAGCGGCTTGCCGTCGTAGTGGTGCTTGAGGTACAGCTCGCCCCGATGCTCCCAGTCGCCATCTTCGACCGTGATGACGGGCACGCCGAAGTTGGTCATGTTGTCCACCAGCGTGTTGCGCACGGTGCGCCAGTCGGTCTCATCCACCACCCACACCAGTTCGCCGTTATGCTCTTCCACGCGGTAGGTGTAGAGGTCTAACTCGCGCACCAGTTTCTCGGTGAGGTACTTGTGTAGGAAGGTCTGGTCGCACTCCAGCGTGCGCACTTCGAACAGTTTCTGCATGCCCTGCCCGACGGGGCGTTCGATGCGGTAGCCCATCCAGTCGGTCTCTTCCTCGTCGGGGTCAATCTCGCCGTTCCAGCGCCGCTCGATGTCGCGCAACACCTTGTAGCCGACATAGTAGGGGTTCAGGCTCATGCGCGAGCCGGGCTGAATCACCGCCGAGTGCATCTTGCGGAACTGCACATGCTCGTCGGGGGTGAGGGGCAGGTCTTCGAGGATGCGCTCGTGCCAGAACGAGTTGTGGTGGATCATTCCGTTGGCGACATAGCGATGCGCGTCGGCGACGGTGATGTCGTACACATCGGCGCGCCCTCGCTCGATTTTGATTACGGGATCGAACGGCTCTTGCTGGCAGAACCAGCGACGGTTTTCGATATACCGCTGCAGGGCTTCCGCCTTGCGTTTGAGTCCGAAGCCGATTTTCTCGGCGAAGACGCGCGCCCACACACCGCGAATCGCCAGTTGGTAAACGCCTTGTTGGGGCGGGCTAATCGACGACAGCACGCCGAAGTTCAGCAGAACCGTTTGCACGGTGCGAATCAGCGACTCCGACGCGCTGGAGAGAATCACGCCCGAATTGCCTGCATAAGCGTCGGCGTCGAAGTAGCCGCGCAGGAACGCCGCGACCACCTCGCGCGGGGACTGCAGCACAATCGGCGGTACGATTTTCTGACGCGCCTTGCGTTCGGGGGACAGCCCTATTGCAATCAGCAGTTCGCGCAGCGTGCGCGAGTGGACAGCAATTCGCCAACGCGCGCTGTTGTTCTGCAGGTCATACTTCACGCGCGGGTTGCATCCCCAGCCGCGCAGCAGACCTGTCAGCCGCTCCACGATTTCGGCGTCGCCCGTCGTAAAGCCGATCCCCGATTTGGTGAAGTTTCCGTCGCCAACGAAATAGCCTAGCAGGTAGGCGAACTCCTCGTCAAGATGTTCAGGGAGATTGAGGGCATCAGCAAGGGTTGCGGAACGGCTGCGTGCGGTTGGCAGCGGCTGATATGACTCTGACCATATCTCTGTACCCACGGCTAACGCGACCTCATCGCCTATGGCAATATCTTGCAGATACACCCAGCGACCTTCGCGCAGCAGCACACGATGCTGGTGCGCTCCCTCAATCGTGAAACCGCGCTTCGTCGTGATGCGTATCGTGGGCGTGTCAGGCTGGCAGTGGTAATCCAGCACAGCGCAGGACGCCGACGGCTCGCCGACGGCGACCGACACAGGCGACTGACGCTCGGCGTAAAGGGCGTCAAAGCGCATAATCCCGCGCGAGGTAATCAGCAGCGAGTCGCCTGTCGCACATGCCCAGCCCTCGTTAATTATCTTTGTCTTAATTTGCGGTAAAAAGTAAAGCATCTCCTCGCGAATCATGCTGATGATGTCGCGTTGCCAGTCTTCCAGCACGCGCGAGTGATCGCGAATGAACAGCAGCAGGTCTTTCTGTGGCTCTTCGGGGATTTTGCGCTTTTTGGGTTCGGGCTTGGGCTTGGGCTGCACCATATAAAACAGGTCTTCGAAGGTATCGCCTGTCGGTTGGGGTTCTTGCGCGTCTTGCTTGCGCGGGGGCGCGCCGTAGGTCGGCAGCACGGGGTCGATATGTTCCTCTATCGATAGCACCGCGTCCAGAAACTGCTCCACCACCAGCGGTCCGTGAACCATCTCGTAGTGGCGGATGCGCTCGGCGTGCAGGCGGGCGCGCTCAATCATCTTGCGGTCGGTATGCTCGAAGTAGATGTTGTTTTTGAAAAAGTCCGAGTGCCCGTACACATGGGCGATGACCAGCTTGTGCGCCACCATGTCGTTGACATCGAGCAGGAACGCCTGCGCGGGGTCGGTGTTGAAGACCAGTTCGTAGATGCGGCTGACGCCGTACTCGTACATGGTCTTTTGCACATGGTAGTCGCGCCCAAAGGTCCAGTGCGAGAATCGCGCGGGCAGGGCGTATGCGCCCAGTTCGTAAATCACATGCGCGGGCGCGACTTCGAAATGCACAGGAAACGGGTCTAAGCCCATCTCCAGTGCCTTCTCGTAAATCATCTCGATCCAGCGTTCCAGTTCGGCGCGTTCCGCCTGCGTCATGGATGCCCCCTGTCTATGGATATTAACGCAGATTATTGTCGGCAGGTTCCTGCGGTTTTCTGAGGGAGGGGTGAACACGGATGATAGTAAGTGTCTTTGCAGTGAGATTTAAACATAGCCCCCACCCCACCCCCTGATAAGGGTACAACG